>CAADGJ010000215.1 GCA_900696505.1 uncultured Nitrosospira sp. | reverse complement strand
CGGAGGATCCATTTCGCCTGCATGCGCATGCGCCGCGGGCTCTCGGGTTCCGGGTGGATGACAGTGCCGATGGGGATTCGGCGCGAGGTGACTTTCACGGACGATGGCCGGGCGTGATCAGACCTCTCCTGGAGTGGCGAACGCGGTTTGAACCGGTGCGAGATGGGCGGTCAGGTTGATGGTCGTACTGAAGCGGCATGTTGATGTGTAACCCGTGGAATGGTCAAACAGGCCGTTCCGCTGAATGAAGCGCGTCACGTTTGTGAACGCCGCCGAGACGGTGTAGGCGGCAGTGTCTTGCGAGAACGAAGCTGGCGGACGTTTTCAACATCCTGCTAGGCATGTTCGGTCATAAACCATCCAGCGATCGAGAGGCGCTTGTGGTCCCCGGCTGTTTGATCCACCCGGCACACGCGATGAAAACGGGGCACGGTGAACATGACCAACGATCCCGGTTTTGGTGCGATGCAATGTGTGATGGCCAAATCCGGCTTCCCGTCCTTTGACTCACTCCCCGGCGCATAAATCATCAGCTCCCCGCCCCAGTCACAATCCCATTCCTCGTGAAAGTAGCTGACGAGTGCGATGCGTCGACGAGGCGCAGGCCGGCCGCCGGTTGGATGGCCCTGATCCGTGTCGTCGTGCGTCAACAAACAATCACCGGCTCCATAGGAATAGTAGCTGAACCCCATATGACGGCGGGTGATGTTGGGAAATGATTCGATATACTGCTGAATGCAGGGCAATTCCAATCGGCTCAAGAGCAGCCGTCCTTGCGGCTGGGCGATTTCAGCCTTCGCCCAGTTCCCGGAATTCGGGAAGTCTTGCCGGACGTACGACATTTCTTGCAGTTGATTCCAATTGGCCCGCGCCATCGCTTCTCGAAACTGGCCTCGTTCGTCGGCCGACCAGAAGTTCTCGATGACCAGGACCGGCGTCTTGTGGAAGGAAAAATTCTCCAGCCCGGCTACTGACCGTGCTTGTCCGACTTGTCCTGCTACAACCTTCATGCGTCTCCTCCTCGAACCCGCGCACGCCGAACGCGATCAATTATTCGCCAACCCGGACCAACGATCCCCGCTCTTTACAGACATTGAACGTATGATGAAACCAGAAGACCACCGCGCCGAGATACAGCAGATTCAAACCACTCGCCATTCCGAGGTTGGTCAACGGAGCCGCATGGGTCGCAAGAAGTCCCCGCATACCTTCGAACACATGTGCGGCCGGATTGATCGCAGCCACGCCTCGCAGCCAGGCCGGCAGGACATCCATGGGATAGAACACGCAGGAAATCGGCTGAAACAAAAAGACCATGCTCCAGGCGAGCACCTCCGCCTCCTGTCCGAACCGCATGATCAGCGACGTCGTGAACACACCAATGATCCATCCCGTCAGCACGAGATTGGCAATGAACGGCATGAGCCACAGGCCGATGATAAAAACATTGTAGCCGTAAAACACCCAGGCGCACAGGGACATGACCACCGACACGGCAGTGACCTTGAAGAGGCTCATGACCATCGTAGCCGCGAGAAATTCGGAGGGCGTCAGCGGACTGGCGAACAGATTCATCAGGTTGCGCGCCCAAATTTCCTCAAGAAAGGAAATCGTAATGCCCTGCTGTGATCGAAACAACACGTCCCAGAGAATCAGCGCACCGAGCAGAAAGGTCACGACCGCCGGCATCTGCCCTTGGAACGTCGCCAGATAGACCGTGATGAAGCCCCACACCACCAGATCGAGAAACGGCCAATAGATGATCTCCATCACCCGCGGCAGGCTGCGCCGGTAGAGATACAGGTGACGGATGACCAAGGCCGCAATGCGGTGGTAGACCATCGCCGGCTACAGCTTCCCTTCGCAGGGCTTCTCGTGGCAGGACTGTTCGAAGCACGGCTTCTGGTGACAGGGATGCTCCTCAACCGGCTGTTCATGACAATGGCCGCATCCGCCCTCTTCCTGATGCCCGCCGAGTAGTTCCTGCATCATCAAGCGGCTCCCTTGCACAAACGCCGGACCAATTCGCCGGCCGTCTTCCAAGCGAAAGGCTGACGCCGCAAGCAAGGCCAGTGGAATCCCTGCCAGGCCGACGTGCAACGCCGGGCTGCTCAGTCGTGCGGCATCGACAGCCCAGAACACCACAGCCATGACGCCGCCCGCAATCGCGGTGCTGCTGATACTGCTGATAAAAATCGGCCATCCGCTGGTCTGCCGTGCCAAGCCGATCCCGCCCACGACGAACCACAACAAGCCCCATCCCACCATGAGGCTCAGGCCGCCGATGAGTACCCCCACAGTAAACGATATTCCTGCATCAACCATGGCGCTGCCTGCTCCCCTTGCACATCACACGATCCCGCGCGGGCCTGCTACTCGCGCGCGAGTTTAAGAAACACATCCTCCAGGTCCGCCTGACCAAATCGAGCCACGATGTCTTTGGCGGTGCCTTCGGCCACAATCTTTCCCCGCTGCAGAAAAATAATGCGATCCGACATCTCTTCCATTTCCCGCATATTGTGCGAGGTGTAAAGAATACTGAGTCCGGTCGCCTGCCGTTCCTCCAACAGGATCGCGCGAATCTTGTGCGCGATATCCGGATCCAGACTCGCCGTCGGTTCATCCAAAAACAGCACTTTGGGTTCCGTCAGGAGAGCTTTCGCCAACGTCAAACGCGTCATCTGCCCTGACGACAGTTTGCGCGTCAGCTTGTGCCGCCAGTCGCCCATCTCCAGTTTCTTTACCATATCATCCACACGGGCCGCGATATCGGACATGCCGTACAATCGGGCGACGACTCGAAGATTTTCCTCAACCGTCAGGGAGAAAGGCAATGAAATGTAGGTGGAGGAAAAATTGACCTGCTGAAGAATCGTTTCCCGATTCGACTGCAAGTCGAGACCGAACATGCGGATCGAGCCGGATGTGGGCGTGACTAACCCTAACATCATTTGAAACGTCGTCGTTTTGCCGGCGCCATTGGGTCCCAATAAGCCGAGGATTTCCCCTCGGCCGATCTCGAAAGAAATCCCGTCGACCGCGGTGAATCCACCGAATCGTTTACTGAGATTACGTACTTCGACCACCGGCGATGACATGGGCAGCTGGTTCCGTGGGCTAAAACGACAGGAATTCCGAGAGTTTTTCAGGCAGATGGCACGTTTCGCACTTTCGGCTCAGCACCCGGCCTTCATATTCGGTTTTGTTGTCGTGGCATCGAAAGCAATCCGCCTGTGCCCGTTTGTGCAACACCGAGCCCTCAGGATGTGTGGAATTCCACGGACGGCTATCAGCTGACACATGGCCTCGGGGAATGACGATGGGATACCCTTTGATCGGCCGTTCGTGCACCACCGCCGCATGGCAGGTGGTGCACCCTTCGCCTTGCGCACGTTGATCAAACGCCGCCATATGTTTCCGATGGCTCATGATCAGCCCCACATCCTTGACGGGAGACGGCAAATCACGAGGCGCGATTTCCGACACCCGCAGGATATTGCGGTGGCAACCGAGGCAGACGG
>CAADGJ010000214.1 GCA_900696505.1 uncultured Nitrosospira sp. | reverse complement strand
CCGATTACGTCCTGGTCCGTGGTCGTGACCTGGGTAATCCGCTGTTTCTCGAGCGTGCGTTCGACGCTAAAGAGACGGTCCCGCAGGCGGGCCGCTTCCTCGAATTCCTCCCGTTCTGCCGCCGACTCCATAGCCTGACGCAGACTGTCGAGGAGTTCCCGGTCCCGGCCTTCAAGAAACTGGCGAACCTGTTTGACGATCACATGATAGTCCTCACGGGACTGATTGCCTGTGCACGGCGCCATACACCGTTTAATTTCAAATTCGATGCAGGCCCGGTCGGCCCGTCCGTCGATGTCGATGTCGCACGTGGCCAGTGGAAACGCTTTGCGAATGACTTTGAGCGTCTCTCGGAGCGCGCCGGCCGGCGTGTAGGGCCCGTAATACAGCGCACCGTCTTTTTGAACGCGCCGGACAATGGAGAGGCGCGGGAAGGATTCTTTGATCGGCAACCGGAGATAGGGGTACTGTTTGTCGTCGCGCAGGACGATATTAAAGCGCGGGCGGTGGCGCTTGATCAGATTGCTTTCGAGGATCAGCGCTTCCAGCTCGGAGCGGGTGACGATGGTTTCGAGGTCGGCGACTTCGCTGACCAGCAGGCTGGTCTTGGGGGTCTGGTCGCTTCCTTTTTGGAAATAGGAGCGCACCCGATCTGCCAGCACGGCGGCTTTGCCGACATAGAGAATCTCTCTCTTCGCATTCCGGAAGAGATAACAGCCGGGCTGTGCTGGCAGATGGTCCAGTTTGGATTGAAGGGTCTCGCACGATCCAGCCATGAGAAGTCAGCCTTCCGCCACCAGCGAGGAACATTGCAACCACGTCGCCAGTAATTCTAACGGTCGTAGCAAATGACCTGCAACGTGGTGCTCGCGCGGACGACCGATCGTCGATCGCTGGTTAGCGAAGCGTTCGCACGAAGGACGGACTGAGGCTTCCTCTCGCAACCTCCGCCACTGGTCCCTTCATCGTCAGACTGAAATCCTTGGCGACCTCGATATTGAGCGTTCCCCCCGGCATGATGACCTTCACCGGACCTTTCACCAGTCCGAGCTTGACGGCGGCGCTGGCTGCCGCACAGGACGAGGAGCCGGAAGCCTGAGTTTCCCCTGCGCCGCGTTCCCAAATCAGGATGAAGATTTCTTTTGGCCCGGTGGGCACGGCAAGTTGAACATTGGTGCGTTTTGGAAACAGAGGATGGTTTTCCAAGGCCGGTCCCAGTGTGAGGAGTTCTTCACGCGTCCAGGATTGACCGGCTTCCTTGAAGACCACGCAGTGGGGATTGCCGACGCTGACACCCGTAAATTGCAATGACCGCCCGGCAGCCTCGATGGGCGACTGGATCAATTCCTCGACGGACAACGTGCAGGGAAGGGCTGAGGGTTGGAAGGTGGCTCGGCCCATCTCTACCGTGGCCGCCGCCGCATCTCCATGGCGATCGACATGCAAGGTGATCGAAACCAGACCGCCCTTTGTTTCGACCGTGAACGCGCGCTTTTTCGTTTTGCCGGTGGCGTGCAGATAGCGGGCGAAGATACGGAGTCCGTTGCCGGATTTTTCGGCTTCGCTACCATCCGGATTATAAATGCGGAGACCGAAATCGGCTTTCTTCGACGGGACCAGCGCGAGGATGCCGTCGCTGCCGAGCCCCCAATGGCGATCGCAAATGCCGCGGATTTTCCCGGGCGTAAGGTTGAAGCTGAGTTCCTTGGGATCCATTACTACATAGTCGTTCCCGAGTCCGTGCCCGCGAAAAAACCCGTTCTTCATCTGCACTCTCCTTGTTCGTCGTTCGTCACTCGTGAATCGTGAAGCGAAGGCACAATACGTGGGCCGATTTGATTTCGTCAATGGGGATGAAGGATGCCGTCCATGGGCGGCGCAAGGGCGGGCTGTGGAGTTCTCGCGGTTTGGAACGACGAGCGACGCTTCACGGGCGACGAACGACGGCCACTAGACAAGCGCGGTACCCGGCGGGCGCTCGATGAGCTCCACTTCATAACCGTCCGGTGCGTCGATAAAGAGAAAACGGCTGTCGGATGACGTAGGCGTGGGACCGTCGGTAATCCGGACGCCCTTGGACTCCAGGCTCCGGATGGTTTCGTCCAGGTTTTCGACCTCGAAGGCCAGGTGGACCAGGTCTTCCTGGACAGTCACCAGTCCGCTTGCGGGAAAGCTGCACAGTTCGATGAGTTCGTCGCTGTTGGGAACTTTTAGAAACGCCAAATGCGATCCGCGCGGAGACACTTTACGGTCCATCACTTCCAAGCCTAAGACGTTCTGATAGAAGCGGATGGTCTGATCTATGTCGCTGACGCGCATCCGGGTGTGGAGGAGCTTGGTGACTTTCATGAGTGGTACCCCATTCACTGTCTGCGGAACATGGTCTCCATCTGCGGTTTCAATGGTGTGACGTCATTTCCTCGCCGGGCCGGCCGTCTTGCGGAGGAGAATTTCGGCGTATCCGGGAATCAGAAAATTTGGCATGGGTCCGATTTCCTTGTAGCCCTGCTTGCGGTAGAAGGCGCGGGCGGCCTCATTGAAGTCGGATACGCAGGCGAAAAGATTCTGGGCTCGCGCGAACGTGAGCGATTCGATGTGGGAGAGGAGGCTACTGCCGAATCCACGACCGGTCGCTGAAGGCGCGATCCCGAGTAATTCGAGATAATCGCCAAACAGAAACTTTCTGCGCACGATCGCAATCCCCAGCACGGCTCCCTCCACCTCCAGAATGAAGGTGTCGCGCCCGGCCGGCAGCGGCGCGAAGATGCGCAGCCAGTCCGAGGCCGCAAACCCCAGGCGCTTCCAGGGGTCGGAGTTGGTCAGGATGGCGATCACGGCATCGCGATCCTCTTCGCGCATGTCGCGAATCAGGGCTTGGGCGCGACTGTCGATTGGTTGCATCGCAGAAGATCCGATATGGTCATTGGAGCGAGGCCCTTGTCAGGCAGGAGCTGTCCGGCCAGGGCCTCGGTCACTTCACGAGTATGTTTCCCTTTTCCATTGGCGTGCAAGACGATGACGCTGCCCGGTTTGAGTCGCTTCTGAACACGGGTCAGGATCGCATCGGCGCTCAGCGCGGGGTCGGGGTCGCCCGATTCGATATTCCACAGAATGAAACGCAGGCCGAGTGCTTTCACTGCGTCGACTGTCTCGTCATTGTATTCCCCATAGGGTGGCCGGAACAGCGTGGCCGGCCGCCCGTATTTAGTTTTGAGGAGACGCACCGGTCCCATGATTTCCTGTTGCTGCTCCTCGACATCATGCATCGGGAGATGCGCATGCACGTCGCCATGGGTGCCGATCTCGAAAAAGGGAACGGCTAAGAGCTGCTTCACTTCGGCATCGTGTTTGATCATCCACCGACCGGACATGAAAAAGGTCGTCGGCACCTTGTGCTCAATGAGGTAGTCGATCAACTCGCGATCGAACCCCGAAGCGGTGCGAACGGGGCACAGATCATAGGTCAGTGCCACGGCAGGGCAGGAAGCAGGACCGGATTTGATGACCTGTGCGGACGCAGGCCGGGCCTCTGTGATGAAGACCAAGCCGCAGATCGCGGCGATTCCTATCCAGCAGTCTTTCAAGCGCATGCCGCAGTATACCCGATGGCACGGACCTGCGATAGTTGACGCTTTATCCGGGTGGCTGCTACGGTGAAACCATGCAGGGTCCAGATTGGAAAATCGGCCGCATGTTCGGCATTCCCATCCATGTGCACGCCTCCTGGCTGTTCGTGTTTTTCTTTATGACCTGGTCGCTAGCGACGGGTTATTTGCCGGACACGCTTCCCGGCTTATCCGAGCCCCGCTATTGGGCGATGGGCGGCGTGGCGGCGCTCCTCCTGTTCGCTTCCGTCCTGCTGCATGAGCTCGGGCATTCATTGGTGGCGCTGCGGTACCGCATCCCGATCGGGCAGATTACGCTGTTCATTTTCGGTGGGGTGGCGCAGATGCGAAAAGAACCCCCCCATCCACTGGCGGAATTCCTGATCGCGATCGCCGGTCCGCTGGTGAGCTTTATCCTGGCCGGACTTTCCCTCGTACTGGTGGCGGTCTTGGAATTGTTTCCGGCCGAGTCGTCTCTGCATGGCCTGATGGCATTGGGCACCCTGCTCGGCATGGTGAACACTCAGTTGGGTCTGTTTAACCTCCTGCCGGGATTCCCCTTGGACGGAGGGCGTGCATTGCGTGCGGGGTTGTGGGCCTGGAGTAAGGATTATTATCGGGCGACAAGCCAAGCGGCCCTGGTTGGACTGCTGTTCGGGGTCACGTTCGCGCTCTTCGGGGCGTTACTGCTGTTCGGGGCTCTTTCCGGCACGGCCTCCAGCGCCTTGGCGAGTAGCGGCGGGTGGATTGTGCTGCTGGGCGCGTTTCTTTTTACGGCGGCGCGCGGTACCCGCAAACAAGTAGCCATTCGAGCTTCGCTTGCGTCTGTGCCGGTTCGGGAACTCATGGTCCGGAATGTGGTGGCCCTCTCTCCTGATCTCTCGCTGGAGGAAGCGGTGAACCAGTACTTCCTCCCTTACGGCTATGGAGGGTTCCCGGTGGTGCATGAGGACCGCCTTTTGGGAGTCGTGGCGGTTCGTGATATTCAATCGGTCAAAAATTCTCTCTGGGCCTTTTGCCGCGTGGCCGATATCATGCAGCCCGCCAGCGACGACATGGTCGTCTCGCCGGATCTGTCAGCGATGCAGGCATTGGAACAGATGATAGCGGTGGGGGCCGAACGACTGGTTGTGGTCCAGGATGGTCAATTGCTGGGACTGGTGACGCGCGCATCTATCGGACATTTTATCGAGCAACACCATCCGTCGGGACTTGGCAAGTCTT
>CAADGJ010000213.1 GCA_900696505.1 uncultured Nitrosospira sp. | reverse complement strand
GAATTGATCGCCGCATATTCCCCGCCGATCCCGGCACCCGTCAAGAAACGAAAGAACATAAAGCTCCAGAGATTCCAGGAGAACGCCGTCATCACGGTCGCAGCCAGGTAGAGCATGAGGGTGAACATGAACCACTTCTTCCGTCCCTGCCGATCAGTCAGGTAGGAGAAGACAATCGCGCCCACCACCGATCCGGCCAAATAGGCCGAAGCGGTGAGGCCGACTTCCGAAGCCGTCAAATGCAACGTGGTCGCATGCGTCAGGACCGGGCCAAGCGCGGCCACAATGGACACTTCCAGCCCATCCAAAATCCAGGTGACGCCCAGGGCCGTCACTACCAGCCAATGCCAGCGCGACCATGGCAGGCGGTCCATGCGTTGCGGGATACTCGTTGTCACGGAGCTTTCTGAGGCAGGCATGCGTGATCGTACCATGTGCAGGTAACACGGACGCCTATTGAATTCCCTGGCGGGCGAAAGGTTGAGAAGGAAGGGGCGACGAGAGCACAAGCCGGCCAGGGCCTTCATTGGGGCGCCCCGGCCGGTTTGAACATGTGGGAGTGCTTCAGTCTCTGAACAATCTGACCGCGACCTTTTGTCCCTTGATGCGCGTCCGGCCCAAGGCCTCGATAATCTGCCGGGCCGCTTCTTCCTGCACATCCACCAGGGAAAATCGCTCTTCGACTTCGATCGCCCCGATCATCCGCGACGGCACACCGGCTTCATTGGCAATCGCGCCGACCAGATCGCCCGGTCTGATGCCTGCCGCCCGCCCGGCGCCGACGTACACGCGCACGGTGCCGGCCGCTCGACCGCCACGACTTGGCCCCCCTCGGGGGGCTCGCCCGCGATCCCCTTGCGGAGCCGAGCCATAAGCTGGACGTGATGACCGATAGGGCTCCGGCGCTCGCATCTGAACGGCTGGAATTTCTTCTTCCTCCCGGTCGCCCCCGTGCGATCGATAGACCAACTTGATGGCGGCCGCCGCAATATCCGCCGGGTCGGCCGATGCGGACAAGGCGTCCACCACACGCCGAAAATCTTCGAGACCGCCCGCTTCCAGGGTTTCTTGAATCGACGACTTCGTTCGCTCCAACCGCTTGGCCAGCAGATCTCCGAGCGACGGCACTGGCGCGATCGTAATGCGCGCCTTGGTGTGCTGCTCGACGGCGCGCAAGAGCCGCTGCTCGCGCGGCTCGACAATCGTCATGGCCGCACCTTCCCGGCCGGCCCGGCCTGTGCGGCCGATCCGATGCACGTAGACTTCCAGCGATGAAGGCAAGTCGTAATTGATCACGTGCGAGACGGACGGAATATCCAATCCGCGAGCCGCCACGTCGGTCGCCACCAGCAGTTCGGTCTGCCCGGTGCGAAAGGCCTGCATGACACGATCCCGCTGAACCTGGCTCATCCCGCCATGAATCGCTTCGGATCGGTACCCCCGGCTATTCAACGCCGCCGTCACTTCATCCACCTCCAGCCTGGTGCGGCAAAACACCAGAGCCGACTTGGGCATGGCAATGTCCAAGACACGGGCCAGCGCCGACACCTTGTGCTGGCGGGCCACCACATAGGCTGTCTGTTGCACACGCGGAGCAGCGCCGGCTTTCACCGGCTCCCGCGCGATCGTGACTTCGATCGGATTCTTCAGATGCCGGCGGGCGATGGACGCAATCCGGGGCGGCATGGTCGCCGAAAACAACGCCGTCTGTTTTGTCGCCGGCGTTTCTTCGAGAATGGCGTCGAGGTCGTCGGCGAAGCCCATATCGAGCATCTCGTCCGCCTCATCCAGCACCACGACCTGCAGATCAGCCAGCTTCAAGGTCTTGCGACGGAGATGGTCCAATGCCCGGCCGGGCGTCGCCACAATGACTTCCACTCCACGCCTGAGTGCTTGCAGTTGCGGGCCCATCGCCTGGCCACCGTACAAGGCCAGCACGGAGATCCGCAGCTCTTTGCCGTACCGCTGCACCGCTTCGCTGACCTGCACGGCCAGTTCTCGGGTCGGCACCAACACCAGCGCCGTCGGCCGCTGCCGTGGACCATGCGCGATCCGCTGCAGGAGCGGCAAGGCAAAGGCCGCCGTTTTTCCGGTTCCGGTGGCTGCCTGTCCAAGCAGATCACGCCCTTCCAGCAACGGGGGAATCGCTTCCCGTTGAATCGGGGTGGGCTCTTCGTAGCCCAACGCTTCAAGGGTAGTCAGGAGCGAGGCTTCTAATCCGAGCGCGGCAAATCCAGGGGAAAATCCCTTGGCAGCCGGCTCTGTCGGCGATGGCGTCGTGGTGTGTTTCATCAGGAGGGGCTAAACCTTTCTTCGTAAGACTAGCTATTCATGCTGGCGGGCCACATAAATTCCAATTCGGGAAACTTGGCTTTGTAATCGTCGTGGCTGGCGTGGATGACTTTGATGGCTTCGTCGCGGCCATACATGCTGGTAATCTCCACCTTGTTGTGTGCCGTGGATCCCGGTGCCTGCTTATAGGTCAGGAAATAATGCTGCAACCGGTCAAGGAGGGTCATGGGACATTCTTTGAGATCGGTCAACGTTCCATAGACGGCATCGTCCCGCATCACCGCGATGATCTTGTCGTCTGCTTCACCGCCGTCCGCCATGCTGAATCCGCCGATCGGCCGGGCGGTCAATAAAATATCACTGTGGGGAATCGCCTTCTCGGTAAGTACGCAGATGTCCAGAGGATCGCCATCGCCGATCATGTCCGGCCGGCCGGCGCGGGCACCGAACAGCTTCGCCACTTGCTCACCGCAATAGGTTTGCGGAATCAGTCCGTAATACACGGGGCAGAAGTTTGAGAACCGCTGGGGACGGTCGACTTTGAGAAAGCCCGTGGCCTTATCCACTTCATACTTCACTGTATCGCTCGGTACGATTTCGATATAGGCCGTCACGAGATCCGGCGCCTGGTCCCCCATGGACACCCCATGCCAGGGATGCGCTTTGAACATCAGGCTCATCAGTCGCCGCGCCGCATCGATTTCCTTCTTGCTCATCCTGCTTCAGTCCCCCTTGTGAACACCTTCGGAATTGACGGTCTCACGATCGTACGATCCGGCAAGGTCTGGATTAATTCGACGACACACCCGCAATAGAGCAGGAGTATCAGGCTAGAGAAACAGACAGCTTATAACACATTGGGGGCGAAGGAAACAGGAGGGTAAAAAGTCGCGTCTCGGCGCGGACCCGCGGCCGTCATGGATTCTCGCGGTAATGTGCCGAAAACAGCCGAAGGGGCCGGGCCGTCAGGATCGAAAGGACCATCACTGACCGCCCGGCACGTGGTTGAGAGGAGTACCTGAGAATTAAAACGTATGGCGGACACCGAAGAGCAGGCCCATCGAGGACCCATCCCCGTCGGCGGAATTACGCTTCCAGGCCGTTTCCATATTCAGCATCAGGCCTTTGGGCGCGCCCTGAAAGAGGCTCGTCATGGGATAGTCCAAGCCTGCGCCAAATCTCCAGGCAAACGAATCCGCCTGATCTTTGGTGTTGATATTCACGCCGATACCGCTGGTGACATACGGAATCAGGGCTCCGAAATGTCCCGGCCGATACTCAAGATTGACCGGCAACAGGGTGATCGTATTGAGCGATCCGTTCCGGGGCCCATCAATGCTATGGTTTTCCCATTCGAGCATCATCCCGAAGCGGAACCACTTATTGATCCCATACATACCCTGAAAGTTGAGCGCCGGACCGGTCGTGGAGAGGCCGGAACTTTGCGTCATGAAACTGGGACCCACCCGAAACCCGAACGTCATCTTGCCTTCATCGGCCATCCCCTCATGCACCCATTCAGCCGCCTGACAAATGGCGGGAGCCACACTCAACACCAGGGCCAACAGCAACACCTTGCCCGACACTACGCAGTGACGAATCCTCCCCATACGGTCCTCCTGTGATGAGATTGGACGGATGTTTCGACTGCGCACTCTAGGCAAGTGGCTTCCGGATTTTCAATATGCGCTGCGCCGATGACGAGAAATAAAATGGTTCCAATGATTGTCGCACCTTGCGACGACAACCCATCGTCGAGATCACGCACCAGCCACGGGAACTACGTAGCGCCAAGCCGTGCGCCGGCGGGACCTCCGGTCCGACGTGCGAGAGTGGAACCATCGACAGATCGAGAGGAGACGCGGGCCGCGTGGAACGGGCCATCCGTCAGGCGGCCCGCGCAACTAATCCGCTGCGGGCCGCCTGAGCCCAGCCTCCGAAAGAGCACGAGGCTCGAATGAGACGAGGAACCGTCGTATCGCTTCTCAGGATGCCTTAAAACTTGGCAGGAAACTGCGCAGCCAAAGCCTGCGTCAGCGCATCCGCCACGACATAAATATGCTGCTTCATGCCTTTCCAGGTTTCCGCCTCACGCGCATACTCGCCGTCCTTCAGCTGCTGAAATTGCGTGAGATGGTGGGCGGCATGGGCCATGAGCAATCCCATCACCGTGTCCTTCGGCAGGTTGGGGTTGGCCCCGCTGAGGAAGGTGGCAATTTCAGCCGCATTGGCGGTCAGCGCCTTCACGGCCGAATCCTGCTGGCTGGCCGACCCGGCGACGGTGGCATCCAAATGTTCCCGAATCCCCTGGTAATGCCCGGCCAATAATGTAAAGAGTTGATCCGTCGCCGGCTTGCCATAAAACGGTTCGATCGATCGGGCAATCTGCTGGGCGTTCGCCACCACATCGGCCTCAGCCGCGCTCCGCGCTGCGGCGTTTTTATCCATCGTCGCGACGGCCACGTTCCGGATAGACAGGATATGGCCCAACCAGAGATCACGAAGCGCCGCCTTCGTTTCCGCCACCTTAGCCTGGTGGCCCGCTGCCGAAGAAGCCACAGGAGCCGGGGTATCAGTCGTATGGGCACAGGCCACTGTGGCCACACTGAGCATCAGCACTGAACAGGCATGAATCACCTTACGCATGTCTTCTCTCCTTGTAAAAATAGTGAGGCAGCGCCGGACAGCCGACATTGGCTGTTGCACTCGTGGGCAAGGATAGAGAACGGGAGCGACCCTGTAAGTTAGCGCGGTAACACTGGAGGAGAAATATGCGGCGCTAGAAGCCGGAATCGGCGAGGCTGGCGGATGATTGGGCAGTAGACCCCAGGAATCGGTCGAGTTCGGCCCGACGAAGGAGTACCCCATCTTTCCGCGCGTAGGTGATCAGCCCCTGCTCACGCAGTTGGTTCAGGAGGGTCGACACCACCTCCCGTCGTGCACCGATCATCTGGGCCAGATCGTCCTGCCGGAAATAGTGAGTTAGACGAATCCACTCGCCGTCCGGTTCGCCGAATTCGTCGGCTAACCGTCCCAGCGTGCGCACCAGGCGCTCCATCGTGCTATTGAAGGACAAGGTCTGAATCTGATCATACGCCGCCGACAGCTGCTGGGCGACATTGGAAAGAAACAGGAGGAACGCCGGCCGATTGCTTTGCAAATGGGCAATAAATTCATCGAAGCTCAGTTCGACGATCTCACTGTCTTCCATCGCAATGGCCTGTTCGCGACGCTCGCCGGTGCAATGACACAGTTCGCCGAACACTTCACCGGTCTGGTGCAGGCGTAAGATCAATTCACGCCCGTCCTCGGTGAGAGAGGTCAACTTCACGAATCCCCGACGAAGATAGAAGACGCTCTGCGCCGGATCACCCGGCCCATAGACGCGACTGCCTTTCGGGATGTGCCGCCCCGCTCGATTCATCAATTGCTCGCAGAGCTTGCCCCGGAAACAACCGGACAAGGCGAGGCAGTGCCGGTGGTCCACCATATTCATGGTCGTATGAATCATGCTACTCATCCAGGGGCATTGTAGCGGGGTCGCCACCCGCCTGACCAGCCCCCCAAAGGTCCCATCACGTTGTGGCCATCCGTTCTAGCACTGCACCGTCGCCTTCAATTATGATGGAGATTGTTGGATTTAAAGACCACATCATCCGGACATTGACCATGCCGGCGTTCTTGACAGCAACGGCTCGATCAGGCCGCCTCGGAATTCTCAGCATCGGGAGCCTCTGTCTCGCGATCTCACTCACGGCCGGTCCGCTGCTTTGGGCCGGGGCCTCGTCTCCAACCAAGCCGGGCAACGGGCCGCAAGAAGCGGAACAAGGCCGGGTACTCTTCAATGGCAAGGGCCTCTGCTCCACCTGCCATGGTGTCGATGGGCACAAGGGCCAACTGCCGCCGCACCTCACTCAACACATCCGGGACAATATTGCACACCTCGACCCCGCTCCCGCCGATCTGAGGCAGGCCAGGACGCTCACCCTCACCACCGACAAGCAACGATTCGAGATCATCCGGCACGGGCATCTGCGCACCGCCATGTATCCGATCTCGAAGGACATCCTCTCCGATGAGGAGATCCTCGCGTTGCTGCCCTATCTCGCGTCCATCCGCGGTGCAGTATCGCCTCCCGCTTCCGTGCCCGCGTCTTCCTTTTCCTTAAGGGGCGATGCAAAAAACGGTCGGCAGCTGTACCACGAACTCGGCGGCTGCGCCATCTGCCATGGCATCGAGGGACACTTGGATTCACGCCCCCCGATGTCGGCTGATTTGATGTCACGACTGAAGGCGCTTCCCCACCCTCCGGCCGACCTGCGTCATCCGTCCAGCCTGACCGCTCAAAGTGACGAAGACCTCTATCGATCCATCAAACTCGGCCATCCAGGCACGGCCATGTATCCGAAAACGCTCCTGCGGGACGAAGATATCCGGGACTTGATTGCCTATCTTGCTGTCCTTCGTGGAGGAAGCCAATAGCTGAAGGAGGAATGGAGCCAGAGGGTGAGTGCGATGGCGAGGGAAGCGGCAGTGGCACAGTCATTCGGAATCGGCTCGCGGAGGCAGCGACCACCTTAACGCACAACTCACCGGCGGTCACCGCCCCCATGTCCGGATAACCGGTACAGGGCCATTAGCTTGGCCCGGGAGGATCTTCGTGGTCCTCTCCCGTCAGTGCTTCGGCCTCTTCCGCTTCAAGCCCCTGCAGGTCGGTCAGGATGCTTTGCAGCACCTGACGGCGCTGCTGCAGCCCCTTCTTCGGCGTATCGCGTGTGAGAGGCTCCTGGGCTGATTCAGGCAAATTGACGATCGCTTCGGCTTCCCCCAGCGTCGCGTATTTATAGGACTCGACGTAAGGATGAGAGCCGCCGAATAATCTGATGAGGATCGTTTCGGTCTCTTCATCGAATGCGTCAAAGGTGGGATGGACAGCGGTGACATGAGCCAGCCCCTCAAGCTTATCGATTTGTGCCTTAATATCGTCGTTCCTCATCCGGGGCTGATACATGGAATTGACTTCAACCATGGCATGTCTCCTCTCGTCTGATGGTTTTGGTATATCGCCTCCAGAACGGAATGCCACCTAGGAATTCCCCGAGAATCGAAGTTGGAACACGCACAAACCAGGCCCGTCAGCGCAATGTCTCGTCCGCCAGCCTTCGCACCAGGTATCCCACGATGGCAATATTCACCGCCAGCACTGCCAGCCCCGCCATGGACCACTCGCGAACGACGGCGTGAAATTCCCCGGGCAAGAGGACACACGTGGACACGACCGTCAGATAGGCAGCCCAGGAGGTTTCGCTCCAGAGACCGAACCCTTCGGCAAACAAGAGGGCCGCATACCCGAGACTGACGAGGCTCATCAACAACAAACTGTGCCGTGGCAACGAATCCACCGTGATGGCGAGCGCATGTAGCAGCCGTGTGTGGATGTTCAAGTGCAGGGCGTCTAGAACGGGCGAGAGACCGGAATCGATTTCAGGATCGATCCACCGGAGAAAGCCTGATCCCGCCAGCAGGACCAACAACCCTTTCAAGAGCTTGAAGAGGGCAATGGGAGCCAGGCTCGTCTGCTGCGATATCGGCGCGCTCACAAGCATAGCGCCACTTCCAGCCGCCCGACGAGGATCGGCCCTTGCTCATCAGGTAGCCGTTCCCCTAGGCTAGTCACCACCAAAGGCTTTCAATGAAAGGTTCACGGTGATGAACGAACAGTTTGCACGAAGCCTGGCCGAAGCGTGGGTCGACGCCTGGAACCGGCACGACCTCGAGGCTATTCTCCATCATTATGCATCAGATGTGGAGTTTACCAGTCCGTTTGTGCCGGCGCTATCCGGGGATCCGTCCGGCACACTCCACGGCCGCGACCGGTTGAGCGCCTATTTCCGAAAGGGACTTCACACCTATCCCGACCTGCATTTCGAGTTGTTACAGGTTCTGACAGGCATCGACAGCCTGTTGCTCTATTACCGTAGCGTCAAGGGATTGCTGGCAGGTGAAATGATGACCGTGAACGCCGAGGGATTGATCCAAACCGTACGGGTCCATTACGTAAAAGAATAGAGGCGGGGAGGGAACCAGATGACGGTGCTCGCCTCGCTAGATCGTCAAGCCTTGTCTGATCCGGAGAATGATTTCATCTGGGGGAAGAGCGGCATCGACGACCAGCGCATCGGCCGACTCCTCCAGAATCGCCAGCTGGCTATCAAGCAGTTCCGGTCGCATGAAATGGTTCCGGCGACCGGCGAGCCGGTCACGAAATAAGTCGGCCGTGCCTTTCAAATAGACCAGTCGCAGGGCGTGGCCGAACCCCTCCTCGACTACAGTCCGATACCTCGCCTTCAACACAGAACAGGCCATCACAGCCGGCTGGTTCATCCGAACCTGATCGGCAATGGCCGCATGCAGCCGTTCCAGCCAAGGGCGTCGATCGGCATCGGTTAAGGGATGTCCACTCCGCATCTTCTCGATGTTGGCTATGGGATGGAGATCGTCGCCCTCCAGGAACCGCCAGCCTAAGACTTCTGCCAGGCGGCGGCCGACCGTCGTTTTCCCTGCCCCGGAGACGCCCATGATCAGGATAATGAGAATGCGACCTGCTCCAGGCCGGCTCTGCAGATCGTCCTCTCGCTCTGGAGAAACATCAGCATGCCCTTCACTCGATGAATCGGCTGCAAGATGCGAAATGATCAGAGAAGCGTCGGTGAACGGATCGGTGGTAAACGGTGCCTCGTGGCGCCTGGTCACCGCAGTCGTGAGGCGTTCCGCCGCCTGGCGGACAGGAAGAGGAAAGGTGCCTTGCTGCTGAATGCGACGCAAATAGGTCATCGCATCCGCCTGTGCAACCTGTTCACCTCGATGAGCGAACCAGGATTCGGCGGCGGCAGCGACCGCCCGCCGTGCACAGACTCGCGCCTTCCCTTCATTGCCCGCACTCCAGGCCTGCTTCGCAGTAAAGAGTTCCAGCGCAATGCGAGATGGCAGCGACATGGGCCGTTACGCTACGTGGCTGAAGTTGAAACTGTCAATGAGGCCATCTGATGATGCCACACACATCTCCACCCATCGGCTGATGCGAAGGCGGAGCCTGGCGTTCAGAACGGAACATCTGCTCGTCACAGTGATAATTCCCCCCTCTTTCAGGGAAACCCCTATTCCCCTCAGAAGACCGGGCAGGCATACTCGCTGCGCACTGACGAGCGGACGGCAGCACGTGCCACAAAGACCTCTGTCAGGGCTGAACACAGCATGATGACTCAGCGTTTGCGCAAATCCAGCATGTACCGCTTTCACGATTCGGTGCGCCATGATCGGAAGTATCTGATCGTTGCACTGGCTGCAGCGCTCATTCTCGCCGCCATCCTCGCAAGCCTCGGACTGACGGTCTTCCCCACCTTCCCCAAATAGTCGCCTCTTAGAGACGTTTCGGCTATGATCGCGTGAGTCCGGCACACACCTGTGCGTCGGAAGCGCATCCATATACCAGGCCTCGCTGCTCATGACGTGGATCGTCTATATTCTGGAATGTGCTGACGGCAGCCTGTATACAGGCATCACAAACGATTTGGAGCGTCGCATGCGATCGCATGCAAGCGGAAATGGGGCGAAATACACGAGACACCGAGGACCGTTTACGGTGCGGTATACCGAATCACTGGCTAGCAAAGGCGCCGCGCTGCAACGCGAGGCCGCCATCAAGGCGCTGGATCGACCGGCGAAGGTCGCGCTGATCACGGCCCTGCAGTGCTGAAACGACAGCGACCTCGTACAGCGTGTCTGCTTGGTTCAGGCCTTCGGCCTCGATGGAACCGGCAAACGCCCCTCATCCATATCAATCAAATCAAAGAGAGTATAACGGGTGATATCCAGGCTAGTTGCAAGATCTGGAAGGCTCATCATCAGATATTTAGCCACACGAGGGTCCGGATGAAACGCCGCCGCCTTCTCAGACCACGCCTGTTTCTCTGCATCTGAATGAACTATCGCCTGTTCATCCACCCATGCCAAAACAAGTGAGTCTGATTCAGCCGCTAGAATCGCACCTTCCAGCGCGTCCGCGGCAAGTCCGGTGAATTTCAAGAATCTGCCATCAAGAGTAAGTCCTGGCTTTAACAAATTCCGCACGTAGTCCAACGGCAAAGCACCTGCGGCATGAAGCCGAACCTTATCGATAAGCCTGGGCAGGATCACATACTCGCCGAGCTTTTGACGAGGGGATCGTATCGGAAGGTCCATGCGCCCGAGCGCCCCCTTCTTCAAGCTTTCAACAGTTCTCAGGAAACAATTCTGGTTGGCCGAGTTGGAATGGGCGCGCCACCCCCCTCACCGGTCTGGCTTATTTCTTCTTTCTCACCTTCTTGGTAGGCGCTGGCGTTGACTTGGCTTTCGGCTTCGGCTTGACGCCAGCCTGCTTCTTCGCGGTCCCGCCCAACACAATGACCGGCTTTTCCGGAGAGAAGGCGTCCTCGATACGGCTCTTCCCGTTGGTCGCCAGAATGACGAGTCCCTGGTGTGTCTCGATGCACTGCAGGAGATACGACACTTCACTGTTCGCATACCGATCGTGGGAGTCATTGACCTGCGTCCGTTTTCCGAACAAGGCATCGGCCTCGTCAAAGAAGAGAATCGATCCGTGGCGATTGGCCATATCGAACACGCGTGTCATGTTTTTTTCGGTCTCGCGGGCATACTTGCTCACCACGGCCGACAAATCGACCGCGGCCAGATGCAATTGCAACTCTTCCGCCAGAACCTCAGCCGCCTTTTGCCGACGAAGCGGAGTGGCTCCGGACAGGACGATCACCGCACCGGATGGTTGGCCGGCACGCGCCCTGGTGGTCTTCTTCACAGGCCCGGCCTTTTTTCGTTGCGGAGCCTGTTTCTTTTGCCGGGTTCCCGTTGCACCTGCCATGGTTTTCATTCCTTTCCGCCTCCAAGTGAGCCCTTGCCACGCTTCCGTCAGACAAACAGGCACTGAGTATAACCGGTTCCTGGATTTGTCGCTGAATTTCTTCATCGTCGAAAGCATAGGGTCGATGCGCGGAAACATGAGAAAAGGAACACGACCTCAGCTTACTGGCTTGACCTTACCGGGACGTCAATGCAAAGTACGCGACAGATCACTTCCTCGTAGGCCCCCACTCTGCAGCTTGATGGAGAGACAGCATGATCGGGTTTTGGTTCCTCTTGCTCTGGTGCCTGCCTGCCCAAGCCTGGGCCGTTTCGCCGGGAGACGTCACGCCTACCACCTCGCCGAACCAACTCTCAGGCCGTGAATTGCTTCGCATCGGCGAGGTCCACGACAAACAGGAACATTGGCCCGAAACGTTGACCTATTACCAACTCGCCTTGTCGAAGTTCCGGGAGAAGAAGCAACAGCAGGGCATTGCGACCACGCTCATGAAGATTGCGCGCGTGCATGAGCGACAAGGCAAACTGCAAGACGCCCATGCGTCCTTGCGGGAAGCCGAACAGTTATTTGCACAGGCTGCTGATCGATCCGCCCATGCCGAAGCCCTGCTGGCGATGGGCCGCGTGGCTGCGCAACTGGGGCAACGTGATGAGTCACGCGACGCCCTGACGAAAGCCGCCGCCCTCTTTACCCGCGTGAGGAATGCAAGAGGATGGAACGAGACGATGGTGCAGTTGGGCCTGCTTCAAGTCGTCGAAGGCTCGGCCGATGCCGGGCTCTCGTCCTTGCAGCAGGCGGCGGAGGAGGCGCGCACTCGGCGCCATGTCGATCAGCAGTTCACCGCGACCGTCGCGCTCGGGGACGCGCAATGGCTGCTGGGACGACTGGAAGAGGCACGCACACACTACCTGGATGCACTGGCGCTGGCCCAGGCGGAACACCATCTGCCGTTCGAAGGCATGCTGCACCTGCGGCTCGCCCGGCTCGATCAAGGAAAAGACACGCTGAATGACCGCGTGGCGCTGGGAAAACGCGCCATTCAAATCGCTCAGGCGATACACGATACCGCCGCCGAAGCGGAAGCCTGGTCGCTCCTCGCAGACCTTCACCGGCAATTAGGCCAGCAAGCGGAAGCAGATACCGCGGAGATGCGGGCACTGGCTCTCTATCGCAGCCGGGAACTCTTCGTGCACGGCGTGCAGTAGACGAAGGCCTGCTCGAACACCTGTCCAAAACTGATCGCTGTCAGCAATACCCAAATCGCTTACACCGGCCTGGTCGCGCGCCACGCAGTAGCCGCACTCACCAGCAGCAGCATCGTCGACAGAAGATACGGCGCACCGGGCATATGCCAGTCGGCCTGTGGGCCGATGAACAGAGCAAACGTCTGCGTGAACAATGTCGGGCCGATCAATCCGGCAATGCCGGTGAGGCTGGCAATCGCCCCCTGCAGTTGCCCCTGCTCAGACGCGCTCACCCGGCGCGTCATGAACACCTGCGCGGAAGGGCCGGCAAGTCCCCAAAACGCCATCACCGGAATACCCAGGCAATAGATCAACGGCGTGGGCGCAAGGCCGTAAATGGCAAAGCCGGTCGCGCCGCACAGGAGCCCCGTGAGCAATGTGCGGCGTTCTCCCAGCTTCGCCGTGATGGGCCGCACCAAGGTGCCTTGGACGATCATGGCGCATATCCCGACTGCCGCCAGCGTGAAGCCGACCGCCGACGGACCCCAGCCGTACCGGTACCCCAAATACAACACGGCCACGCTGGGCAGTACGCCATGCGCCAGATTCATGAGAAAGTTCGCCGTTGCCAGACCGAACAGTTCGTGATGGGAGCGCAAGAGGATCAACGCGCCGGCCGGATTCGCCCGCTGCCAACGAAACGGCGCCCGCTTCTCCACGGGAAGCGACTCCGGCAAGACGAAGAATCCGTAACAGGCATTGAGCAGGCTTGTCGCCGCAGCTCCCCAGAAGGGCCAGCGTGGGTCGAGGGCACCCAGCAGACCGCCGACGGCCGGACCCAGCACGAAGCCCAACCCGAAGGATGCGCCCATCAGGCCGAACGCAGCGGCTCGCTTCTCCGGCGCGGTCACATCGGCGATATACGCGCCGGCAGTACTGAAACTCGATGACGCGATGCCGGAGATGACTCGACCGGCGAACAACCATGCCAGGCTGGGCGCCATTGCCATGAGGATGAAATCAAGGCCAAGGCCAAGATTGGACAGGAGGACGACAGGCCGACGCCCGAACCGATCCGATAACGCGCCCTGAATCGGTGAGCAGACAAACTGCATCAGCGCCCAGGACGTGCCCATGAGACCATAAATTTCCGCCGCCTGCGCCGTGTCGCCGCCCAGAAATTCTTCCACCAGTTTCGGCAGCACGGGAATGATGATCCCGAACGACAACATGTCGAGCACGACGGTGACGAGGATAAAAAAGACCGCCGCTTGCCGCGGTGGCACTGATGGCTGCGCCTGGTTCATGAAGTGCGCCATCGTACCAGGCTCGCGCCTTCGCCGCACAGAAAAAGGCGGGATGCTTCATGACTGGCTATGCCTCCTCTTGCCAACGGTTTTCTGCTAGGCTGCCGCCGATGCCCGCCACGCTCCAAGCCTTCATCGCCATTTTTGTTCTGGGCGCGTTGCTCCGTGTATCCGGTCTGCTCGGCAAAATACATGCGGAACGGCTCGCCTCCTTCGTCTTCTCAATCAGTCTGCCCGCAACAATTCTTGTCTCCCTGGATCATGTCACGTTTACCGCGACGGCCTTGAGATTGCCCCTCGCGGCCTGCCTGATCACCGTCTCCATGCTGCTCTGTGCCTGGCAACTTGCCCGCAGGTTGCATTTACCGCGTCCGACGCAGGGAGGTTTATTACTCGGCACCGGCTGCATCAATTCCGTCTACTTCGCCTATCCCGTCGTCCTTGCCACATTCGGCGACCAAGGATTGGCGCGCGCCATTCTGTTTGACCTTGGCCAGACTACCCTGACCCTCACGCTGATTTACGCCCTCGCCGTCGGACACGGCACCAAGAGCACCACGGCTCGCTCGGCAATCGTCCGATTCCTGTCATCACCGCCATTGTGGGCCCTCTGCGGGAGCCTCCTGCTGTCACTCTTCGGGCTGCATCTTCACGATTGGCTCCGCCGGATCCTCACCCCTCTTCATCTCACGACGACGCCTTTGGCCAGCCTCGTGCTGGGACTCTCGATCAGCGTCGCCGTCACGCACCGCACCTTTGCCTTGGCCACGCTCGGCGTCGTCATGCGCATGGCGGGCGGGCTGCTGCTCGGATTGGGTGTCGCCTTTGTCCTGAACCTCACCGGGATCGAACGAGCCATCGTCGTGCTGATTGCCGCGATGCCCTCCGCCGTCACCGCCGTGATCTTTGCGGCAGATACAGGGCTGGACGAAGACCTGGTCACCTCCATCGTGGCACTCTCGATTTGCGTGGGGATCGCGACGCTTCCATGGCTCCCGCAGCTGATCCGCTTGTTGGAATAAGACTCTCAGCCATGCCGACAGCTGTGGGAACGGCATCACGCCTTGTGAGCTTTTTGCGACGGCAAAAATTGCCGGCCGCATCGTGTAACGAAGCGCGACACCGCGTTACTCATCTATCTCGTGAGATTTCCTATAGATTTGCAGGACGACGGCACGACGCCTCAGAAAGACGGTCTACGGTATGGTGCTTGCTCTCTCCATCGGCACATAGACTGGAGGATACATCATGCATGACGCCGCGCTCTGGGCCAGTTGGTATGTATGGTTGCTGGCAGTTCCCGTTCTGGTCATCGGCACGCTCATTCGAGACTGGTTACACCGGCGTCATCCGGTGCGATTACGCAAGCGATCGTAGTAAAGAACCATCGGCCTCGATCCTGCCGGTTTGACTCAGGACAGTCAGACTCCCCACGCAGCACGCCACACTCCATCAACCTCATTTCACTCTGATAGGCAGCGACCATCCGTTGCAAGCTACGTAGTCGTATCGGATGGGATACGACGTTGTATCGTATGTGATACCCGCGCCTGCACGCCGCAGCGCGACTCCTCGAGCTGCCCCAGCTCAAAGCACTTGTTATTACGTACGAAGGGTGCCCTCTGACGTCGTGGCCCAAAGGTTGCCTTTCCTGTTTTCAGAAAGAGCACCTTAAACATGCCTGGTTGCCGTGCCCGAAAAATACCGACTTTGAGCCAGGCAGCTTGCGGGACATACGCAAGGCAGTTAAGAGGAGGCCGTCATGAGTAGCGTGTCATATCGATCACTCCTCGCACCCGCCATCCCATATGTGATCGTCATACCCGCGACGATCCTGTCCGGCTGTGTCCCTCTACCGCCTCATCAATTCGTGCCTGGAGGCCCGGTCGGGGAAGCCGGACAAACAGTGCCCGGTCCGCGACAAGCCAGCGATGACGAAGTGCGCGCCATGCTGGCGGAATCTTCACGGCACCAATCG
>CAADGJ010000212.1 GCA_900696505.1 uncultured Nitrosospira sp. | reverse complement strand
TTGATCCGTTCTTTACCACGAAGGATCAGGGGACCGGGTTGGGCCTCGCCATCGTGCACGCCCTGGTCGAAGCCCACCACGGGCGGATTGATGTGGAAAGTCGCCCGGGCCATGGCACCTCGTTTGTAATCACCTTGCCGCGAGGACCACGACAACCTTCGTCGACGCCTGTTTCGCTTGTCACCGTGTCCGCCCCTTTAGAACGTTCACGTCAGATTACGTGCATCACCGAAGAAAAGAGGTACGAATGAGCGCGCAACCAGCCTTACAAGGGCCTTCCGCTTCTGCCGATGAGGCTCGCATGGTCTTGATCGTGGATGATGAACCGTCGATGCGAACGGCATTGTCAGAAACCGTGCGTCGAATGGGGTATCAAGTCCGTAGCGCCATCGACGGGGCGGATGCGATCGAGCAGGTGGAACGGTTGAAGCCCTGGTTGGTGGTGACCGACTTAAAAATGCCCCGTCTGAACGGGCTCGAGCTCGTCAAAGCCCTAAAACAGAAAGCTCCGCAGACGTTCATCATTCTTATGACCGCGTACGGCACCGTCGAGACGGCTGTCGAAGCCATGAAATATGGCGCGAATGATTATATTTTAAAACCGTTCTCGACCGACCTGCTCGAGCGGGTGATTCTCAATCTTCAAGCCAGCGCAGAGCCTGATGAGCAGGATGCCCCTGCGGCGCTGGAGGCACGCGCGATACTCACGCAAGATCCCGGCATGATTCGTCTGCTCACGACGCTGGAAGGGGTCGCCGCCAGCCAAGCCACCGTGTTGATCAGCGGCGAAAGCGGCACGGGAAAAGAGTTACTGGCCCGGTACATTCATGCGAGAAGCCCCCGTGCCCATCGACCTTTCGTGGCCCTCAACTGCGCGGCGCTTCCGGACAGTTTGCTGGAGAGTGAGTTGTTCGGGCATGAGCGCGGGGCGTTTACCGGGGCGATTCAGAAAAAGCTGGGCAAGTTTGAAATGGCCCATACCGGCACGCTGTTTCTCGATGAAATCAGCGAAATGAATTTAGGCCTGCAATCGAAACTCTTGCGAGTGTTGCAGGAGAGGGAAGTTGATCGCATCGGAGGGCGAGATCCGGTCCCGGTCAACATCCGTGTGATCGCGACGACGAATCGCTCTCTCTACCACGAGGTGACGCAAGGGCGTTTCCGAGAGGACCTGTTTTACCGCTTGAATGTATTTCCCGTCACGGTGCCTCCGCTCCGTGAACGACCGGGCGACATTCCGCTGCTCGCCAGGCATTTTCTCCGTTCCTCGGCCCAACGCAATGGCCTTACCGTGCCGACCCTGTCCGAGCGCGCCATCGCAGATCTTCAGCAGCGGGCATGGAAGGGGAACGTGCGGGAGTTGGAAAATGTCATGGAACGCGCCATTTTAGTGACAACGGGGAACGCGGTTGACGTCGATCACTTGATGCCGGGGGACGGAACGGTTCCCATCCAACCAGTCGAAACCGTAGAAACGCTCGTCGCGCCCTCAGCGCACGGGTCGCTGTGGGAAATGGAACGGGATCTGATCTTCAAGACCTTGGCGCGAGTCAAAGAGAATCGGACGCATGCCGCCAAGGAGTTGGGCATCAGTATCCGCACGTTGCGCAATAAGTTACGGGAATATCGTGATCTGGGATATCAGGTGGAGGCAGAAAAACCCTGACGTCTCATTCGCCCGATGCTGGGCAAAATTTTCCCTCTAGGTCGTATTTGCCCGGTGCCGGCCGAGCGCACATTGTCACACAGACTCGGGTGAACCCGGAAAAATCCCCATTCTGAACGGGGTACACAGATTGCACCGTTGAACACCGAACTTTCTACGGAGTGTGGACCATGACCATTTTTGACCGGACCATGCAGCTGCTTGAACGTTCATTGGATCTGCGCGGGGCCCGCCAGCAGGTGATTGCAGCCAACATTGCCAATGAGGAAACCCCGAAGTATCGCGCCACGGACCTGAACTTCGGTCAGGCTCTGGCGAATGCGCAACAGGGCAAACTGCCGATCGCCTTGGTCTCAACCCATCAGCAGCACATCGGGCCGAAGGGCAGCGGGTTTCAACGAGTACAGGGACGCATTGAAGAGGTTCCTGCCGGCGATCTCCCGCTCGATGCCAATTCCGTCAACATCGAACTGGAAATGGCCAAGATGTCGGACAACGCCCAGCAGTACAACACGTCCGCTTCCATCATCAGCATGAGATTCAAAACGCTCCTTAGTGCGATTCGCGAAGGACGGTAATCTTTCGGGGATACAGTGATGCGCTTGTTCGAGTCATGGGCGAACCATAACGAGGTGTGTGATGGATTTATCAGATAGTCTCGCCGTCTCCGTATCGGCGCTCGATGCACAACGACACCGGTTGAATGTGATTGCCAGCAACCTGGCCAATGCGCAATCCACCAAAACCAGTACCGGTGGCCCGTATCGCCGGCGTGATGTCGTGTTTCAGGCAGCCCCCGTGTCCTCGGCCTTTCAGAAGGCGTTCACGCAAGTGTCCAAAGGATCGGGCCGACATGCCTTGGATGGAGTGAAAGTCGCCCGGGTCATCGAAGATCAGAAACCGGGGCAAACGGTGTATGACCCGCGTCATCCTGATGCCGACAAGAAGGGGTTCGTCACGATGCCGAACGTGAACGTCATGGAAGAAATGGTCAATATGATCGGCGCGTCTCGAGCCTATGAGGCTAACGTACAAGCCGTCAATGCGACCCGTACCATGTGGAATCGCGCCCTGGAAATCGGGAGGTAATCATGTCCGATCTGCACATCGCGGGTGCCAATCTCATCAAGCCGATCGAAGCGCCCGGGCTCCAACAAGCTGGGCAAACCGGCGAGGCAGGAGGGGCCAATTTTGTGGGCTCGCTCAAAGAAGCGATCGGGCATATCAACGATGCGCAAGCAGGGGCCAGTCAGGCCGTTGAGTCGTTGGTGACCGGCCAAAATACCAACATTCATCAAACCATGGTGGCGTTGCAACAGGCTGATGCCTCCTTCCAGCTCATGATGCAGGTGCGAAACAAACTCGTGACGGCCTACGAGGAAATCCAACGGATGCAGATTTAGCGATCGGACTCCCGCGCGGATATCACGCATAAAGGATTTCACAGCACATGTTTTCAAAATTCAGCCAGTTCACGATCAACCAACGGTTCATCATTCTGCTCGCCCTGGCCGGATCCATCGCGGGGCTGGTGGCCGTGACGCTCTGGACACAGCAACCGGACATGCAGGTTCTGTTTGCCAATCTGGCGACCGACGATGCCGCGGGTATCATCGACAAATTAAAAGACGCCAAAGTGCCCTATGAGACCACCAACGGCGGCACCACCATCCTCGTGCCCAATGCGCAGGTGCACGATCTACGGCTGGAAATGGCCGGGCAGGGGCTCCCCCATGGCGGCGGTGTGGGTTACGAAATTTTTGATCGCACCACTATGGGCATGTCGGATTTTGTGCAGAAGCTGAACTACCGGCGAGCGCTTCAAGGAGAATTGGCGCGTACGATCACGCAGATGCCGGAAGTCGAACGGGCTCGTGTTCACTTAGCCATTCCTGAGCGGCGGCTGTTTGCAACTGAACAGGATCGCGCACGCGCATCGGTCGTCGTATCTCTCCGGCCCAACCAGAACTTATCGAAAGCTCAGATTCAGGGCATCGTGCATCTCGTCTCCAGCAGTGTGGAAGGATTGCAGGCTCGCGACGTGACCGTGGTCGATGGTCACGGAAATCTCCTCTCCAATTCCAGTAGCGATGAATCGGCCGGTCTGTCCGGCACTCAAATGGAATACCAGCGCACCTTGGAGAAAGACATCGAGACGCGCATTCAAACCATGCTGGAACGCATTGTTGGAGTGAATAAGGCCGTCGTCCGGGTGTCGAGTGTCCTCGATTTCCGGAAAATCGAGACCACGGAAGAACGCTATGACCCGAACGGCCAAGTCGTACGCAGCGAACAGCGCGGACAGGAAAAGTCGAGCGGCGTCAATGGGACCACCGGCGGTGTACCCGGCGTGGAATCGAATGTGCCCGGTGGGGCAGAAGGCGAGGGGGGACAAACCAGCTCGAACAATAACCAGACGAAGAATGAGACGGTGAACTACGAGATCAGCCGGACCGTATCCCGCATCGTCGAGCCGACCGGCACGATCAAAAAGCTCTCGGTCGCGGTGCTGGTTGACGGGACGTATGAGGGCGGTGGCAAAGCAGCGGAGGGTGCTGCCGAGCAGCCGAAGAAGTATGTGCCTCGTTCGGAAGAAGAAATGAAGCGCATCGAAGAAATCGTCAAGAAGGCCATGGGCTATTCCACCGAACGTCAAGATCAGGTGGAGGTGGTGAGTATCCAGTTCGGGCTTGGAGTGGAAGAACCGGTCGGCGCTGGTGTCGAAGCTGCGGCTGACAGCACCAGGGCGTGGATGCCGTATATCCGGTATGCCGTGGGCGGACTGCTGTTCTTCCTGATTCTCTTCATGGTCGTCCGGCCGTTAATGGTCATGCTCGTACAGTCCGCTCCGGTCGAGGCAGTCGGCGAGACGCCGGCACTGCCCGCATCGGTCGGACAGGTTGAGGCCGCCATCAGCGGCAAGCAGCCTGGCCAGATCCTCGACATGGCGAAAAACAACCCTGCGAACACCGCCGTCGTGGTCAAGCAGTGGCTGAAGAGTAACGCGTAACGCGTATGGCCATCAACAAAGAGCTCAGCGGCGCGCAAAAAGCTGCCATTTTACTTCGAGCGATCGGAGAGGAGGCCGCCGCGGCGGTCATGAAGTCGCTCGATCCGAAAGATATTCGGAAGCTCGGCGAGTTCATGAAAGAAACCGCGAATATCACGAAGCAGGAAGAAGACAGCGTGATCGCGGAATTTGAGCAGGCGAGCTCTTCAGGCGAGGTGCAATTCGAAGGACGGGAATTCATGGAAGCCATCCTGAAAAAGGCGCTGGGCCCGGAAAAGGCTGCGCGGATGATGGAATCCCTGAACACCAAAACCTATCCGGGGATCGACGCATTGAAATGGGTCGACGCTCGCACGGTCGCGCAGATTCTCAAGATCGAACATCCGCAGACCATTGCTGTCTGCCTGGGGCAAATGGAGGCGGAGCAGGCGAGCGCGGTTCTGGCTCTGTTGCCTGTGCATCTGCATGCCGACGTCTCTCTTCGGCTGGCCACCATGCAGGAAGTGCAGCCTGAAGTGCTGGCCGAGCTCAGCGACAGTTTGCAGGAAATCCTGTCGGCGTCGATGGGGATGTCGAGCATGTCCGTCGGAGGCGCGGAGCTGATGGCTGACATCCTGACCCGCGTCGATAAGAACACCGAAGGCGCCATCATGGCCAAGATCACCGAACGTGATCAGGCCCTGGCGGAAAGCATCCGTGCGTTGATGTTTGTCTTCGATGACCTGGTCGATCTGGATTCTCGAGGCATGCAAGAGCTCATGAAAGAAATCAGCAAGGAAGACCTGCCCATCGCGTTGCGGGGCGCGACGCCTGAAATCAAAGACAAGTTCCTGAAGAACATGTCGAGCCGTGCAGCAGAAATGCTGAAGGAGGATATGGAGACACGCGGGCCGGTCAAGGTGTCGGACGTCGAAAAGTCCCAGCAGAATATTCTCAAAGTCTGCCGCAAACTCGAGGAGGAAGGCCGCATCGTCATCGGAGGCGGCGGAGGCGAGGAGTTATTGTAAATGGGGAGCGCTGCCGCGGGCACGGGCGTTTCGATGGCGGCTTCGCCCGAGTCAGAAAAGGAACTGTCGCCGCGGGCCGTCCTGATCGTCGATGACGAGCCCTCCATCTGCTTGCTGCTGGCCGAGATGCTCGAGTCCACGGGGCATCCCGTTCTCACCGCCGGCTCCGTTCCGGAAGCGTTGAGTCATCTGCGAACCCGCTCCGTTGCTGTCGTGATTGTGGACGTGCAGCTTGGCGGCGCCGATGGCATCGCCTTTCTGCAGCAGGCGCTCGACATCGATAATCGCTTGCTCGGGATCGTGATGACAGGCCACGGCAACATCGAACTGGCCGTGAGAGCCATGAAATCCGGAGCGGCGGATTTTCTTACCAAACCGTTCCAAGTCGAGCTGGTCCGGCTGGCGGTGTCCAGATTGCTGGAACTCTACCGGTTGCGACAGGAAAATACCGTGCTCACCCGCACGTTGATTCGCTCCGGCAATATTCAACTCCGTCCCGTGCCGCTCGCGGATTTCAGCCGCGGCAATCGGCCGTTTGGAACTGAAGATCTTACCGAGTTTGAACGGGGTGTTGCGGAAGGGGAAAAGCGTTCGACCGAGCGGGTGGCTGCCGCGCGGCAGCGTGAGCAGAGCCTCGTGGCGTCTCTGATGACACGCTTGGAAGAAACCTGGCAAAGCCTGCACGAGACGGTCGAAGAAGAAATCGCGTCCCTCTCGTTTATGATCGCCCACAAGGTGGTGCGGGATGTCGTGACGGAAAAGCGCGACCTGATCGTGACGCAAGTCCGCACCGCTCTCGCGCACCTGCATGAAAGCGGGCTCGTACGTGTACGGGTGCATCCGTCCGATCTCACCGTGCTCGAAGCGGCCCGAACGGCATTGAGTCAGACACCGCATGGACTGTTGACGTTAAAATTTGAGACCGACCCTTCCATCAGTCCGGGAGGGTGCCTCGTCCAGGCGCAGAGCCTGCTGATCGATGCGACACTGGACACCCAGTTATTACGACTCGGCGA
>CAADGJ010000211.1 GCA_900696505.1 uncultured Nitrosospira sp. | reverse complement strand
GTTTCGCGATGAAACATTCCTCCCCTGGGGCTACGTTGCCGTCGACCAATCCATGGTCCTGATCCATTCAGGCAGGGCCGTGATAGGGCCGATTGTCAGGGGTTTACCTGATTTGTTCTGGGGGGTATCTTACGCATGTTTTAGCCTGTGAATCGCGAATCGGTGTCGATGTGAGTCTGGTGGGAGCGATTCGAGCATGTTGGTTGCCATCTGCCTGCTGACTGCCGGTGTCTTTGCCCTGGATGTCGCGATGTCGCTAGGGCATGTCATTTGGCTGTTGTATGCGCTTCCGCTCTGGTTGAGCGTGCGATTGACCTCGCCCGCAGCACCCCTGCGCTATGCCTCTCTATGTGCGCTCCTGCTGGGGACGGCTGTGTGGATTGCGCCTCCTGGGATCGAGCTTACGACTGCGGTCATGAATCGTACATTGGGAGTCGCATTGCTGTGGGGCATGGCGGTTCTACTCTCACAACGACGTGAGTCTGAGACCGCGCTTCGCTCAGCCAATAGCCGATTGGAGCAGCGTGTGGCTGAACAGACGCAGGATCTGAGTGCTGCCAATAATCGTCTGTCTATGCAGCTGGCCGAACAGCGGCAGGTCGAAGCGGCATTACGGGAGAGCCGTCAGCGGTTTGAGTTGGCAGTGGAATGCGCAGATGTGGGCGTGTGGGAATGGGATCTGGTGACCAAGTCGGCCTATTACTCGCCTCGGTGGAAAACTCAGCTTGGTTGCACGGAATCCGACATTGGTCCCACGGTCGCCGACTGGGAGTCGCGTCTCCATCCGGATGAGCGGGCACAGGTTCTTGCGACGGTCACACGGTTTCAGCAGGGGTATACCAAGCAGTATCGCTTGGACCATCGACTTCGGCACCAGGACGGGTCGTATCGATGGGTCGCGGCATTGGGCGCGGGTGTGTATGACGAGCAGGGACGCATGATCCGGATGACGGGCATCCACCTGGATATCACGGCGAGAAAACAGGCCGAAGCCGCCAGAAGGGACAGCGAGGAACGCTACCGCGACTTGATCGAACAGGCCGGGGACATTATTTATCGAACCGATGCTGCCGGACGGTTCACGTACTGCAACCCGACCTCATTGCGGATTCTCGGTTATTTTCCGGAGGAACTGCTCGGTCGCCATTACCTGGAGATTGTTGAGCCGCAGAGTCGTGCACAGGCCGAGCGGTTTTACGGACGACAGTTTATCCGCAAAACGCTTCGGACCGTATATGAGTTGCCGGTGGTGACCAAAGACGGCCGGGAAGTGTGGCTGGGGCAACACACACAACTGTTGATGGAGGGAGATACCGTCCACGGCTTCCAGGTGGTGGCGCGTGAGGTGACCGAACGGAAGCGGGTAGAGCTGGCCTTGCGGGAAAGCGAGGAGCGGTTTTCGAAGGCCTTTCATAGCAGCCCGGCAGGGATGGCCATCAGCCGGCTTGAAGACGGACGGGTACTTGATGTCAACGAGTCGTTCGTACGGGTCTCGGGATTTTCTCGAGAAGAACTGATCGGCATGTCGTCACTCGACATCGGCATCTGGATCAATCCGGACGACCGACGGCACTTGGCAGAGGCTTTGCGGCGGGATGGCTTTCTCCGGCATCTGGAAAAAGAGTTCCGTACGAAATCCGGCGAACTCCGGCACGGTCTCTTCAATGTGGAACCGGTCTGTATCGGTCACGAAAACTGTGTGCTGACGCTGGTGCTGGACATCACCAGGCGCACTGAGGCAGAAGCGGCATTGCGCCGCAGCCAAACGGTGCTCCAAGCCCACCAGCATGCGCTGATGCGTCTCACAAAAAGCCAACATATCGGGTCGGGGGACTGGCCGTCCGCGCTGAAAGAACTGATGCAGACTTCGGCGGAGGCCATGGCGGTGGATCGGGCCAGTGTCTGGTTATTGGATCGCACCGGGGCGGTATTGGAGTGCGTAGAGCTCTATCAACGAAACGAGGCGCGGCACTCGCGGGGGGCACGTCTGGACGTGGCGCAGTATCCGCGCTACTTTGCCGAGTTGCTGGAGGAGCAAGTCGTTGATGCGCATGATGTGGCCAGCGATCCTCGAACTGCTGAATTGCTGCAGCCCTATCTTCAAACCATGGGGATTGCCTCGTTGTTGGACGTGCCGATTTTCTTCGGTGGACGCCTGGCCGGGGTTGTGTGCCATGAACGTCTCGGCTCGGCGCGACCGTGGAGCAATGAAGATGCGCAGTTTGCCACGTCCATCGGGAATTTGGTCACGCTGGCCTACGAGTCGAAGCAACGGCGTGAGGCAGAGAGCGCCCTCGTTACTGCGAAGGAGGCGGCCGAATTTGCCAGTCGGGCGAAGAGCGACTTTCTAGCCACCATGAGCCATGAGATCCGGACGCCTATGAATGCGATCATCGGCATGGCCGATCTGCTGTCGGAAACGCCGCTCAGCGAAGACCAACGGGAGTACGTCCAGATTTTTCGGGACGCGGGGGGAAACTTGCTGAGTTTGATCAACGATGTGCTCGATCTCTCGAAGATCGAAGCCGGTCATCTGGATTTGGATCTCACGGACTTCGATCTCAGTGACCTGGTACAGCGCGCAGCCGAATTGGTCGCAGTGCGTGCCAGCGAAAAAAATCTTGAGCTGGCCTATCAGATCCAACCGGATGTCCCGACCTCACTCGTAGGGGATCCGAATCGCCTCCGCCAGGTACTGCTGAACCTCTTGGGCAATGCGATCAAGTTCACAGATCAGGGAGAAGTCGTGTTGCGCGTCGAATGCGACCCGCACGCAGAGGGGCCCGGCAGTCTGTTGTTCACCGTTCGGGATACCGGCATTGGAATTCCTCGAGACAAGTTGGCCGTCATCTTTGAACGGTTCACCCAGGTGGATTCTTCGATGACGCGGCCGTATAGCGGCACTGGTCTCGGTCTCACGATTTCACGGCGCCTCGTGGAGCGAATGGGCGGCAGAATGTGGGTGGAGAGTGAACCCGGCCGCGGCAGCACCTTCAGCTTTACGGCCAAGTTTGCTGCGCACGCGCAACCGGCCTCACCGGTCCCCACGGCACAATGGGAGCAACTTGCGGGGTTGCGGACCTTAATCATCGACGATAATGCCACCAATCGGCTGATTGTGCGGGAAACCTTGAGTAGCTGGGGGATCCCTTCGGCGGAAGCGGCCGGGGGAGACGAGGCATTGCTGGAATTGCGCCGGGCACTCACGGTCGGCATGCCTTACCGTTTGGCAATTCTCGACGTGCGCATGCCGAAACTCAGTGGATGGCAGGTGGCCGAAACCATCGCACGCTCGCCCGGTCTGGCCGGCCTATCAATTATCATGCTGACATCAGAACGGCGCGCCGGTGACCAGGCCCGAGCCCGTGAACATGGAGTCGTGCGGTATCTCACGAAGCCTTTTCGACGCTCCGATCTGTTCAACGCGATGATGGCCGTGTTGGGCAAGACAGCGCCAGCCGGGAATCCTGAATCCGAAGCTCCTTCTCAGCCGAAATTCGCTGGAGATGACCAGTCAGGCCTGAAGATTCTCTTGGCGGAAGATTTCCTCGACAACCGCCGCATGATGGAGTTTTATTTCAAGGCAACGCCGCATCGGGTGGCGACGGCGGCCAATGGTCAGATCGCGCTCGAGATGTTCATGCACGGATCGTATGATCTGGTCCTGATGGATATTCAGATGCCTGTGATGGACGGGTATGCCGCGACGAGGGCCATCCGCGCATGGGAAAAAGACCAACGCCGCAGACCCACGCCGATCCTGGCATTGACGGCCAATGCGCTGCAGAGTGAGGTGCAGCGGAGTCTTGATGCGGGATGTACGGCGCACCTCACGAAACCCATTCGTAAGGCTCAGCTTCTAGAGGCGATTCAACTCTATTTCCAGACAGCCTCCTCCCAGCCGCCAGTTCCCGCATACCACGAAGAACCTGCCGTGCTTCATGTCAACGTCGAACTGGAAGCCCTCATGCCTGGGTTTCTAGAGCATCGGCGCCAGGACTTGATCCAGATGACGGAGGCATTGGATCGTGAGGATTTTGAGCTGATGCGGGAAATCGGCCACGGTCTCAAGGGAGCCGGCGGAACATATGGGCTTGAAGCGATTACAGCGTATGGACGGTCCTTGGAAACGGCGGCCTCGAGAAAAGATGGTCCCGCGTTACGCGAAATCCTGGAACGGCTCCGCCGGTTTCTGGATCGGTTGCAACTGATCTACGTGTAAAGGATAGACGGTATGCGCGTATTGCTGGTTGAAGACCATCCCGATGTGCGACTCCTGTTCGAGCAGGTCATCGGGGCCCGAGGACATGAGGTGACGGCCTGCGCCGATGGCGAATCGGCATGGGAGGCCTACGGCAAGCGGTCATATGAACTCGTGCTGCTCGATTGGGAATTGCGTGGTGGAGGAATGGACGGATTGCAGCTCTGCCGGAGGATTCGCTCCGGTCCCGGCGGAGATCGCTGTGTCATCGTCATGATCACCGGACACGATTCCCCGGAATCCCTGCGTGCGGCGCTGCAGGCCGGCGTCAACGACTATTTAGCCAAGCCCGTTGGTGTCGAGTTCTTACGATTGCGATTGACGATTGCCGAACAGTGGGTCGAAAGTGTGCGGCGCCGCTTTGCGGCTGAAGATCAGGCTCAGGCGCTGCAATCGCAACTGGCGGACCACGGCAAGTTTCATGATCTGATCGGCCGAAGTCCGTCTATGGTGGTCTTGTACGAGGAGATTCAACAAATTGCGGCAGTGGATGCGACCGTGTTGATCGAAGGCGAAACCGGCACGGGCAAGGAACTGGTGGCCCGGGCGATCCATCTGTCCAGCCGGCGCGCGCCGCACACATTTCTTGCCGTCAATTGCGCGGGGTTCACCGACTCGATTTTGGGCAGTCAGTTATTCGGTCACAGAAAGGGCGCATTTACCGGCGCTATCGACAACCAGGAAGGTGTCTTTGAGGCCGCGCAAGGGGGCACCATTTTTCTGGACGAGATCGGCGATATTTCCCCTGCAGTTCAGACGAGCCTGCTGCGCGTGCTTCAGGAGCGGGAAGTCACGAGACTGGGAGAATCCAAGCCTCGAAAAGTCGATGTCCGTGTCGTGGTCGCGACCCATCACAACCTTGTGGAAGACGTCGAGAAAGGCACGTTCCGGAGGGATCTGCTCTATCGCATCAAGGTGGCTCGCCTTCAGCTGAGTCCGCTCCGTGAACGGCCGACGGATATTCCGCTCTTGGTCCATGCGTTTCTTGGTCAATTTCGTTCGGTGATGGAAAAACCGGTGCTGCATGTGAGTCCAGAGGCGCTGCAGGTCTTAACGAGCTATTCGTGGCCCGGGAATGTGCGGGAGTTGAAGAGCGCCGTCGAGTCGGCCTTGATTCATTGCAAAGGGACCGTCGTGCGTCCGGAAGATCTCCCCCCGGAGATCCGGAGCCCGCAACCACAGGCCACCTATGTTCCGCTCCAGCGACAAGACGAACGAACCCGCATGCTGGGAGCCTTGCAGCAGACGGGCGGCAATCGTTCAGAGGCGGCTCGGTTACTGGGGATGAGCCGGAGAACCTTTTATCGTCGCCTGGCTGAATACGATGTGGCTGCCTCGGCGGAGCCCGGCGCAGAGTCCTTCCTGTGAACTGGTGAGCGTATGCGCACGCGCGCTTCGTTGCTCTCAAGTTGCCCTCAATTGGACGTATTTCTTAATAACGTCATGCACCGTTCACGCTGATCTCCTTTCGGTTTCCCTATTGCAAGTCTGC
>CAADGJ010000210.1 GCA_900696505.1 uncultured Nitrosospira sp. | reverse complement strand
GCGCTCCACTGGTCGGTCGGCCAGCGTGGCAAACGCGTTTGCGTGTCCAGATCGCGCGTGATCGTATTCGTGTACTGCGCCTGGACCACCACGCCTTTCAGAAACGGCCGATCGCTGGAATAGGTATAGGTGAGCCCGGCCTCCCACCCCTTGGTCGATGCCTCCCCCAATTGCTGCGGACAGAATCCAAACGTGCTGAAGGGGGCGCAAAACCCCGGATCAAAGGTCGTGACGATGAGATTGCGATAATGATTCCAGAAGAAGCCTCCGCTCAACTTCAACTGTTTCGAGAAAAAATACTGATCGATCCCCGCGTCCATACTTTGGTTCTTCTCCGGTCCCAGGTTGGGATTGCCGAAATTTGGAAAGTACAGTTCATTCATGCTGGGTGCCCGGAAGCCGGTCGAATAGCCGACGCGCAGTTTCGTATCGGTTTCCTTCTGGTAGTACCCGCCGGTCAGTCGATACGTGGTGGCATTGCCGAAGACGTTGTAACTGTCGTGCCGCACACCGGCCGTCGCGAAGACACGATCCCAGAGATTGAACTGGGCCTGCGCAAATCCGGCATGGGAACTCAAAATGCGATTGATCAGGCCCGTGTCGTTTTCACCCTGCTGTTCCCGGAATTGATACCCTGCGCTGAGCAGGAGGAGCTTCGTAAGCTGGAAATTATGTTGCCACTCCAGGCGATTGGAAAGGACACGCGTTTCATTCGGAGATCCGAACGGCGTGCTGATGAATCCGTCGACAAGGCTCCGCTGTACAGTCCCCGGCAGAAACAGCGAGGCTTCCTGCGATCGTGCGAGTGTCAGCTTCTGGGACCACCAGCCGGTGATCGGCTGCTCATAACTCCCGCTGAATACATACTGCTGACTGCGCATCTTCGACCCGTAGACATCCGCCGGAAACGTCGCCGAGACATTGTCGAGTTGGGTATCGGAATTCATCCAGCGCATGGTGAAATCGAGTCGACCATCACGCGGGAGATCCACACCGATGCGCCCAGATCCCTGCCAATTGCGGAAGGAATCCCGCTCGGTCGCGCCGCGGCGATAATTGACGGCCGAAAAGCTGGAGGTGTCCCAACGGGACAGCGAAAGGCTGTAGTCGACGAGTCCCTGCTTTCCTGATACGGTGCCGCCCTCGCGCAACGTCGCGAAGGACCCATATTCCATGAAACCGGTCGCGGTAAGCGGCCCCTCGCCTCGCCTCGTGACAATATTGATCACGCCGCCCATCGCATCCGACCCCCACAACATGCTTTGCGCGCCGCGCAGGATTTCGACTCGCTCGATGTTGTCGGTGGTCAGGTTGGAAAAATCATAGCTGCCCAAGGTTCCGCTGTTGACGATGGCGCCGTCGATCAGGACCAGCGTCTGGCTGGAACCTCCCCCGCGAATTCTTGCGTTGACCTCCGTTCCCGGTCCGCCGCTCGAAAACACGGCCAGCCCTTGCGCCAACCGTAGGGCATCGGCCACGTGCCGGATATTTTGTTTTTTCATGTCTTGCGCCGTGATGACTTCGACGGCGCTGGTCACCTGCGTCACAGGTACCGGTGTTTTCGTGGCTGAGATGACGACTTCTTCGGCCTGCACGACCGGTTCAGGCTCATCCGGTTCTTCGGCACCGGCGACCGTCGGCCAGACAGGCGGGGTACTCACGATTAACAGCAACAGACAACAGACAGACCATTCCCTGACACGCTTCAACATGCTGACGTTCCCTTTCGCTCGAAGGGCTCAGTCGTAACACCCGTCAGTTGGGTCTCCTGACTTGCGGATCCTGGCTTCCCTGCGCCTTCCCGACGAGGCGTGAGACGTGAGTCATCGTGAAACGGTCAGAGGAAATCTCTCACGCTTCACAAGGTATGATTCACGAACCACGCCGCTCGCCAGTGGCTTCCTGCAGGGTCACTCCCCGCTTACAGTGGCGGCACCGTGATGGTTTTGCACCATCTTCCCCGACGCTGACGGCGTCTTCCTGATACTCCGTTCTCCAATGATGACATGCCCCTTCTCATCACGCGGGTGGGCCGGGCACGAACCCCTCCGCAACATTTGGTTCCTATCGGCGAACCGGCACAGCAGGCCCGGGCAGTGTGATACGCGGCAATCCCGAGTCGGGATGCGCATCGATCAGCACGGTGCAACCGTAGACCTCACGCAATGTTTCGACTGACATGACCTCTGAGGGCGTCCCGATCGCGGCCACTCGGCCGTCTTTCAGCATCGCAATGCGATCGCAGTACTGACTGGCCAGATTTAAATCATGCGACACGATGACCACCGTCAACCCCCGCTCCTCACGCAATCGACGCACAACCGAGCAAATGTCGAGCTGATGCTGAAGATCGAGAAACGCCGTCGGCTCATCCAGTAGCAATACGCGAGGCATTTGGGCGAGGGCCCGTGCGATCATCGTTCGCTGGCGCTCACCGCCGGAGAGATCGGTGACCAGCCGTGAGGCGAGATGCGTAATATCCATCGTCTCCATGGCCTGCGCGGCTGCCCGACAATCATCCTGGTCCTCCCACCCGAAACCAAGGCTCCAGCGCGACCGATGGCGATGCGGGAATCGCCCCATCAACACGGTTTCCGCCACCGTAAATGGAAATAGCTGCGGATTCTCCTGTGGCACACACGCGACGGCTCGCGCCGTGTCGTCCTGCGACAGGCCAGCCAGGCT
>CAADGJ010000209.1 GCA_900696505.1 uncultured Nitrosospira sp. | reverse complement strand
CTGCGCGGCCTGATAGCCGACGGTCGCCCGAATGGAAACCGGCCAGAAACCCATGCCGATCCCCTCGTAGACCGGGGAGTCCGCGTCCGATCCCAATTGATATCCGCGATCCCTGAAGAGATTGCCGAAGTCGTTGAGCTTCGGGAATCCGGGCACGTGGCACACGTTACACTTAAAATCATACTTGCGGGCAAAGGCCGGAATCGCCTCGGCTTTCTGGACCAGCCCGCTCATTTCGTAACTGATCAGGCCCATCAGGACGAGTATGGCGACAATCATCGCCCTGGCACGTAGTGTAGACATCTTCATCGGATCAGCCTCCCCTTTACTACCGGCTGGGTTGATTGCCTATTCCGGCGGAAGTTCATCGCCGCCGCCGGCTATGTTCCATTCGACTTCGACCGGCCGGACGGGAAACTCAAAGCGAGATTCGACCTGGGCTTTCGAAGACACCTCTACCGGTTGCCGGATCACATGAGGCTCGTCATACACAGGCCTGGAAGCACTGAACTTGACGATATTGAAGCCGGGGTGCCAGGCGACCAGCGTGTAGGAGCCGGGAGGAATGCCTGCGATCTCGAATTTCCCCTGTTCATCGGTCACGGCAAAATAGGGATGCTCGAGGGCTGCCGCCCACGCATTCATATGCACATGCACATCACACTGCAGCCGCAAGCCGACCCCCCGTGCCCGGCCCAGCGTGGTCGCGATTTCCCGGTTCGCCGTGGGCATCGCAATGTTGAAGAGGCTTTGTTTCTCGCTGAAGAGATGTGGATTGTGGAGGATCGGTTCGAAATTGATGAGCGCCACTTCCGCCGTGCGGACGAAGGGAATCATATGTCGTTCGAACTGGCAGGCCCGCCCCGTGGGATGCGAGGCGCTTTTCCCCATGCGCAACGGATAGGCCGTGGCTGCGGACTTCCCCCGTTCTACCCTCTCAAGATAGACCAGGACTTCGTGAATGCCGTTCGTGGCCGGATCGATTCGCAAAGCCGGTGACGGCACGTGCGTGCCGCAGGAGTCCAGATCTGCAAACACTTTGAGCGGCGGCAGCTTCGGAATACTGCCCTTCCAGACCGCCTGACCTCTGACTGTGCCGCCATCGGAGACGTCGATGATTTCATATTCCGCATATCCGCTGGTTGCGGTGAGAAGCCAGACGAGGCAGGAGAGGAGCACAAGGCGGAAACCGCGATGTCGTCGTGGAGACATGAAAGACCTCATCGACATACCGAGAGCCGGATGGCCCAGGGCGGTGAAAATAAAAAAGCCCGAATCTCCACAGGAGATTCGGGCTCGAGAGCTGATCGCTCGTTGGCCTCACTTATGTGCGCACGGTGGGGAGCCTAATCAACCCTCCTTCAGCCTGTCAAGTATGCGATACCGCATGTAACACAGGCCATGCGTTCCGCTCACTCACTCCGCGAGACCTCGCTTCATCAGGCAATCCCTCCCAGAGACGCCGATCTATTTGAATCCGATGACCATGGAATCCGGCCCGGCCAGCGGTTCAACCTTTGTGCGTGTGAAGCCGACCTTCTTCATCCACTGCCGGCAATCCGCACCGGTGAAATCAAATCCGCCCGGAGTCTCGATGAGCATATTGAGGCTCATCAACAAACCAAAGGCATTCGTTTTCCTGGCGTCATCGATCAGGGCCTCATGAACGATCAATGCGCCTCCCGGTGGCAGCGCTGCATAGGCCTTGCGCAACAGCATCATTTTTTCTTTGAGGTCCCAGTCGTGCAAGATGTGCCCCATGATGAGCACATCCACCTTCGGCAGCGAGTCCTTGAAGAAATCTCCCTCGTGAAACGTCATGCGCTTCTGCAGCTTCTTGCTTCTGATATAGGATTCAAAGACCGGCCGGACGACAGGAAGATCCATGCCCTGGCCGTTGAGATGCTGGTGCGCCAGCGCAATCTCAACCGCCACGCCGCCTTGAGCACAACCGATGTCGGCAAACGAGTGGTATCGTTTCCAGGGAAATTTCGCGGCGATGGATCGGGCCGTTCCCTTGCTGAGTCCGGTCATCGCCTTGAGAAATCCTTCCAATCGCTGCGGATCCGCGTACAGCGTGCCGAAAAAATCTTCGCCGGTTTTCACTTCATTCTGCGGTTGACCGGTACGCAGCCCCTCGGTCAGTGATCCCCAAAATCCATACAGGCGGGCATTACACATTTCCAGCATGCCGCCGACATACGTCGGTTTGGCCCGATCGAGGAACAGCGCGGTCTCTGGTGTGTTGGCATAGCGTGTCCCGTTCCGTTTCAGGAGCTTAAGTGCCACCAACGCATCGAAAAAGTCTCGCGCACTTCGCGGATGCAGTTTCAATCTGGCCACCAAGGCTTTCCCATCGAGTTGGCGCTTGGCCAACAGCGTGAAGAGTCCCAGCTCCACCGCCGACAATAGAGTCTTGGAGCTCCAAAACCCGAACCCGATTTGCAGGATGTGATCAGGAACCAATGGACGACCGGCCATAATGCCATCCTTTCGTGAGAAAAATTCTCGAGAGGCTACGCGGGAAATGTCGCCCTGTCAATTTCAGCTACCGCTCCACGGTCACGGACCGTATCTCTTTTTCCTACGCCGTATCGAGAGAGATACAGCGGCTCAGATTGCGCAGGAATCGCCACGCCGTCACAGCCTACGCAGAGCGATGGATCTGCAATTGGGACGACAAGGCAGGATCCTTGCTAGAGCATCGCACATCTACTTATCCGCTCATGACGCAAAAAGGAGATCCTCGACATGGCTACGTACCTCCACGTGAAGGCAGCCCTGACGGCACTCGTACTGTTCAGCATCATGACGGCGACCGCCGGTGCAGAGCAATGGAACGGACCGCAAACTCCCACGGGGATCATCTGGCGTCCGGGGAACATCGCACTGGGGTTTGATCCCGCCGGTCACAGCGGCACTCCTCCGGCACTCGAAATACGCCGCCCCCTTTCAGGCACCGAAGAGGTGCTCCTCAGCTTGCGTTCCACCTTTAAAGAGGCCACCGCTACCGTATTGGAAGTCGACACCAAACGGGTCTACATGGGCGGGGCGGCGACCAGAACCTCCCTGGTGCCGGATGGCGTATTCGATCTCGCCGTAGGACGCGGCATCGCCGTGGGGGTCAACAGTGTCACGGAACGACTGCCGACCGATTATCGATTGGTGGTGGGCGGGAAGGTGCTGGCTGAAGAAGTCCGCATCAAGCTGATCAAGGACTGGGCGGACTATGTCTTCCATCCGGATTACCGACTGGCGGCGCTCCCTGAAGTGGCCACATACATCCAGCGCCACCAGCATCTGCCTGACATGCCAAGCGCGGAGGAAGTCGCAGCCACCGGAATCAGCCTCGGCGACATGCAGGCGAAACTGCTTCGCAAGATCGAGGAGCTGACGCTGCACGCCATCGAACAACACCAGACCATCGCAGCGCTGCAGGCGCGGTTGCAACAGCTGGAGGAAGACCGGTCGTCCCAGCAGCTACGGAGCAAGTAGCCGCGATCGATTCACATCGTTAAGAGGGGGCGCAGCCATGACTCAATTCACCGCACTCACAACGGCGTTGCTGCTGGCGACATTGACCCTGCTGGCCGAGGCCGGGACTACCAGCCTCACGCTGAACCAAGCCATCAAAGCAGGCACCGTTCGTTACTACGACCACCCTCAAGAGCTGAGGCTGGCAGATGGGTTTTGGGCTCAGGCCGGTTCCGACATGACAGCCACCATTCACCTTCAGCAGGGATACTACCTGGATAAGACCCCCCTGGATACCAAGGAGAAGCAATACACGTCCACTGACGGCCGGACATACCTGGTCGCCGGCTGCGTACCGAAACACCTCCCCATCTCGGGACCGGTCGGGTCAGT
>CAADGJ010000208.1 GCA_900696505.1 uncultured Nitrosospira sp. | reverse complement strand
GTGCGATTGGATTCGGTGACAGAGGTGCGAAGAAACGGTGTGGCGGCGAGCTGCTGCGCTTCGTTGATTCCGCGCGTGACCTGCATCTCGATCCGCCGGGCCGCCTCGACGGCGACTTCTTTGAAGTTGGCCCCGATGGTTTCCCTCAAGGCCCGGCGTTCTTCGAGGTACGTCAAAACAAGAGAAAGACCCAACGGCAGGAGACCGACCATCACAATGGCTGTGATGATTTTCCGCTGGAGGCTGTGTGACCGGCTCCAGAACAGCATGCGTGCGGATACCCCGACTAATGGCCCTGTCGCACAGGAGGTGGGGCCCTAGGCCCGGCTCTGACGAGCCGAGGCCTAGCGACGCTTCAGGAGGCTCCCCGCGCTGCCGGGCCACAGCAGCAGCAACGGGCTTGCCACGAAGATGGACGAATAGGTACCGAACATGACGCCCCCGAGCAAGGCCAGCGAAAAATCGTGCAAGACCTCCGCACCGGCCAACACCAGCGGAATCAGCACGATCACCACGGTCAAACTGGTAACAATCGTGCGGCTCAACACCTGGTTGATGGCCTGATTGATGATCGTTTCCTCGTCTTCCCGCCGGCGCGTGCGAAGATTCTCTCGGATCCGATCGAACACGACCACCGTGTCCGTCAACGAGTACCCGGCCAGCGTAAGGAGCGCTGTGACCACCAGCAAGGTGATTTCTTTATCCAAAATGTAAAACACGCCCAATACCGCGAGGACATCGTGGAACGTCGCCAGCGCCGCCGCGACGCCGAATCGCAGCTCAAACCGGACCGCGATGTAGAGCACGATCCCCACGAATGAAATCAACACGGCAATCATGGCATCTTCTTGGAGCTTCTTTCCAATCGTCGGACCAATCTCCATACTGGAATCCACCACAAACTTGTTGCCGGGGAACTCCTTGCTGAATACGGCCATCACCCGTTCCGCAACCTTCTCCTCAATGGTCGTCGACGCTTTCACACGAATGAGCAACTTATTGTCCTGCGTGAATTCCTGCAATTCGGCCGATCCCAGGCCATTTGATTCCAATGCTCGCCGGGCTTCGTCGATTCTGATCGATTGATCGAATTTGAGTTGGACTGCCGTCCCTCCCGCAAAATCGATTCCCAGATTGGCTGCCCCGCGCGCGATTTGCAGCACGGCAATAATACCCAGGAAGGCCAGGATGCCGGATAGCGCAAACGAGATCGTGCGCTTCCCCATAAAATCGATATTCGTCTTTCCCAAAATCTCGAACATACCGGCTCCTTCCTAAATGCTGAGCTGCTCAATTTTCTTGCGCTGATTAAAGAGGTCGAAAATGACCTTGGTGCCGACCAACGCGGTAAACAGATTGATCGCGATACCAAGGCATAACGTAACGGCAAACCCTTTGATCGGCCCGGTGCCGAACAAAAACAGCGCAAAACCGGTGATCAATGTCGTGACGTGCGAGTCGACAATGGTTAAGAGGGCTTTATCGTATCCGGCATCGATGGCCACCCGGACCGCTTTGCCTTGCCGCAACTCCTCACGGATGCGTTCGAAGATCAAGACGTTGGAATCGACACCCATTCCGATCGTCAAAATAATACCGGCGATGCCGGGCAAGGTCAGCGTCGCATTCAACGCAGCCAGAGATCCGATCAAACAGATGAGATTCAGCATCAACGCGAAATTCGCGATGACCCCGGACAGCCGGTAATAGATGGCCATGAATACGATGACGAGAAGCCCCGCGAACAGAGTCGCCTTGATGCCTTTCTCGATCGAGTCCTGTCCGAGCGAAGGACCGACGGTCAGATCCTGAATGATCTTGAGCGGCGCAGGCAGCGCGCCCGCCCGAAGCACGATCGACAGGTTGTTGGCCTCTTCCATCGAGAACGTTCCCGTGATCTGGGCTCTTCCTCCGCTGATACGCTCCTGAATGACCGGCGCCGAATAGATCGTGTTATCGAGCACGATCGCCATGCGCTTCTTGACGTTTTCGCCCGTGATCCGATCGAACTCCCGTGCCCCCTTTGCATCGAACGTCACCGACACATACGGCTCATTGAACTGGCCGATGGAGACCCGGGCATCGCTGAGCACATCGCCTGCCAGCATGACCCGTTTCTTCACCAGATAGGGGGCCAGCCATTCTTGACCACTCTCCTTTTCGACGATCCGCTCAAACAGAATTTGATCGCCTTCCGGGACCTTTCCTTCAACCTGCTTCAGAAATGCCTCTTCACGTTCCTTACCCTTTTGGATCCGGCCCGGCAAATCCAGCTTGAGTTGATTGTCGTCATCCAACAGTTTGAATTCGAGCAGCGCGGTCTGCTTGATGAGGTCCTTTGCCAATTTGGCGTCTTTGATGCCTGGCAACTGCACGACGACCTGCTTCAACCCCTGCCGCTGAATCAACGGCTCCGCCACACCAAACTGGTCGATGCGATTCCGAATCGTTTCCAGGGCCTGATTGATGGCGGAATCTTTGATGCGCTTAATCTCGGCCTCGCGCAATTCCCACACGACTTTGTTCCCAGAGCCCGCGCCCTCGTTCTCCACATACGTAGGGAACTCATCCAGGAGCTTCTGTACCTGGGCCTTCAATTCGGCATTTTGAAATCCGATGGTGATTGGCGAAGATCCCGTCCGTTTGACCGATTCAGCCGGAATTTTCTTTTCGACGAGGAGATCTTGCAGTCCCGCCGCCGTCCGTTCCACCGCAATCTCAACAGCCCGATCTTCTTCTACTTCCAACACCAGGTGAATGCCGCCTTGCAAGTCCAATCCCAGCGTAATGCCCTTATCCGGCAACACCTCGCGGACCCACCGCGGCAATTCCTTATAGAGGGGTTGGTAGGAGGGCAAGAAAAAGATGATCGAAGCGACCACCATTGTCACTAAGGCTAACAACCGTCCGCCGACTTTTTTCATACGTGCGCCAATCCTTCCCGTCTCCGTCGCGTGCGTCAGTCTTCTTCTTCACCGCGCAGCCGAGCAATATGCTCTTTTTGGATTTTGATTTTGGTCGTATCCGCAATTTGGAGCGTCACCGTCTCTTTTCCCAGGTTCGTGATGGTGCCCCAAATGCCTGAGGCCGTCACCACCTTGTCACCCTTCTTCAAGGTCTCCAGCATGGCCTTCGCCTGCTTCTGGCGTTTTTGTTGCGGAAGAATCAGCATGAAATAAAAAATGACAAAGATCAGCACGAACGGGACCAGCGATAACAGGCCTCCCCCCGCTCCCGCGTTTCCCGACGTTCCCTGCGCCCAGGCCACCGAATCCCACATACAGCCCCCTGCTTGTCGCCTTACGACATGTTCGTATTGTCTACGTCCGACCGCCCTTCGCCGCCCGGCCGGTCCACAACATAGGTCCGGTGAAACTCACGGCGAAACTCCTGAAAGGTGCCGCTCCGCACGGCGTTTCGGATCTCTTCCATCAACTTCGCAAAAAACCACAAATTATGAATCGTATTGAGGCGGGCACCCAACATCTCTTTCACGCCGAACAAGTGATGGAGATAGGCTCGCGTATATCGGGTACACACCGGACACCGGCAGGCCGGATCGATGGGCTGTTCATCCCTCGCATATCGAGCCTGTTTGATCACGACACGTCCGAAGGAGGTGAACAGCCATCCGGTTCGGCCATGGCGGGACGGGACCACACAATCGAACATATCGATCCCGCGCGCGACGCCTTCCACCAAGTCCTCTGGCATGCCCACACCCATCAAATAGCGGGGCTTGGCCGACGGCAGTTCGGGGACCGTGACATCCAACATGGCATACATGTCGGCCTTGTCTTCGCCAACGGACAAGCCGCCAACCGCATACCCGTCAAATCCCACCGACACCAGATCGCGGGCAGACTCCACTCGTAGGCTCTGGTCCAATCCGCCTTGCACAATCCCGAATAACGATTGATCAGTACGACGCTTGGCCTCAACACAGCGGCGCGCCCACAAAGATGTGCGCTTGGCGGCGGCACGCACCTGGTCGAGCGAGGAGGGCAGAGCGACGACGTGGTCGAAGGCCATGATGATGTCCGCGCCCAGCGCTTCCTGAATCTCAATCGACGTTTCGGGGCTGATGAATCGTGACGATCCATCGATATGAGATTGAAAGACCACGCCCTCATCCGTCACTTTGCAAAACTTTGCCAGGCTAAAGACCTGGAAGCCACCGCTGTCGGTGAGAATCGCGCCGGGCCAAGCCGTGAAGCCATGAACGCCGCCCAACTCCTCCACGACTTTGTGGCCGGGGCGCAGATAGAGATGATAGGCATTGTTCAGGATCAGCCCATAACCCATCTTCAGCAGTTCTTCACCGTCAACACTACGTACATTGCCCAGCGAACCGACCGGCATGAAAGCGGGCGTCGCCACTTCGCTGCGTCCGGTGGTGAGAACCCCGACCCGCGCCCGCCCGCCTGCTTCTTCATGGGTAATGCGAAACGATAGCATCCGATTGGCAGCCTACATCTGCTCTGGGGCGGAAACACCCAGCACCGTCAACCCGTT
>CAADGJ010000207.1 GCA_900696505.1 uncultured Nitrosospira sp. | reverse complement strand
GGGACCGGCTGAACCGGTGGCGTTGGACGTTGCGCTGATCCGTCAGGTCAATGGATCGAATGGCAAACAGGTTGCCCTCATGCAGGACGGTGAGACGCTGAAGGGTGGGCAGGATGGCGACCGCTTCAAGCTGGTGGTGCGGACGAACTGCGAGTGTTTCGTGTACGTCATCTCTATCGATGGGTCCGGGTGGGCACAGTCAGTTTTCCCTGTGGCCAACGGCCCGGTGAATAATCCACTCAAGCCGGAAGTGGAACAGGCCTTTCCCGACGGACCCTATTGGTTCACGCTCGATCAGTTTAAGGGCGTCGAAACCTTCTTCCTCGTCGCCTCTCCTGCGCGACGGACGGATCTGGAGGAGAGTCTAGGGCAACTGGCCGGTCAACAACGTCCGGCCGGTCAGGTCGCCGCGCAGGTTGAGGAGCCGGCCGTCATCCCGAACGGATTCGGCAAAACCCAGTCGGGACAGGCGGCTCAGGTGCTGGACGACGGGCAGCAGGCTATGCAGGTGACGCCACTGTCCTATGTCGCGGCGAAGGTCGGCGATGATGTGCGGGTGACACGCTGGTTTCGCCACCAGTAGCAGGATGCTGAACATGGCCGCCAGCTGCGTTCTCGGTTCTGTCAGTGACTCGACGCACCAGGCGATGTACGCCTCGCCGCTTCCATCGCTGCGGCCTTTCTGGACTACCATGTTGAGCATCCTGCGAATTCCCCATGTCGATGTAGTTCCTGGAAGCCGGTCATGAGCGAACAGACGACGATTGTTGAACAACACAGGATGCGAACCTCTTCTCGGAACGAATGATCACCTTCCTGCCGTTCAGGTGTCAGACCTGGTTGTGGTTGCTCGCTTTGCTGATGACGCTGCATGGGGTCGTCCCGCAGGCAGAAGCCCAGGTCTTTCCACCCCGCTCTCACACCCAGTCTGTGCCGGCGCAGCCAGCTCCTCCCGCGATGGGCCAGCCGATGCCGGGTCCTAATCAGATGCCGCCCATGCCGGGGCCACGGCAACAGCAACCGGTGATGCCCGGTCCCGGTCTGCAGCCGATGATGCAGCCGCCACAGGTGACGTCGCCTTTGGTCAAGACGATTCCCCTGGCCCTCCTGCTGGGCGGAGACCTGTCTAAATCTTTTGTTCAGCTCACCAACCTTCGCGGGCAGGTCGATTCGAACTTTACGATCGGCCGCAGCCTGGCTGGTCGGTTCACCGTTCCGCCCTATGTGCACGAAGCCTCAAACGGCTCCCGGGTGTTTGTGCACGCGAACGGCCTGTCCAACCCGCCGGTGGTGAAGTCGGAAGGCAATGAATTGCATCTGGAGTTTCATCTTCCAGCCCTGCAGTTCAAAACCTATTATCGGGACTATTCTCCGGAAGGCGACCAGGCGGTCGGCGATACGGTCGGCGAGAATGCAATTATCGACATCTTCATTTTACCCACGACCAATCAGCAGGGATTCCCGACCTACCAGGCGGTACGGGCGGGGTTTCGGGGGACGCTCAAGCCGCAGGACAAGTGCACCTACTGGTTCGATGTGATCTTCCCCATCAACATCTGTGAGGTGTCGAAAAAATACCTGGATACGCTCAGCAATGCGATTGAAACAGGGGTGCGTGAGGCCTTGAGCCATCCGCAGACCCGTACGCAGTTCGATCAGATTGTCTGGCAATCCCTCCGGAGCGACCTTCTCATCCAAGCCGGTATCAATCCGATGAGTCCCGCCCAGATCCGTGTGATTGAAGCCTCCTTCCACGGCACCGACTACGTAGTGAAGTACCTGCCTCGATAATTGTCTCAACATCAGAGAAGGGGCGGCCGCCTGCAGGTTTTGCCGCGACCGCCCGAAAGGTGTGCGGGACGGAGTGAGAATTTCTCACTCCGTCCCGTCAACGGCATTCCAGCGGCTGCTCAACAACGAGGGGTCACTTTGCGGCGGCCTTGGGGCGCAATTCCTTCACGACATCCGACGTGAGGGTTGAAGGCACCGGCGCGTCCTCGTCCGAATCTTGTGCCTTCGATTCGACCCCTCGTCTCTGCACGCCAGCCATACCGGATGCGCCGAGGGTATTGCCCTGCAACCCCGGCATCACGCGGCTGCCGGCCGGTTTCCGGCAGTTGATCACCTGATTGGTATTGTTGTCGACCGTGCAACAGAGCATGGTCTCTCCACCGCAAAAGAGGACATGGGTGTAGGGTTTGTTGCCCATGATGTCCTGTTGCATCTGATCGTTACAGGACGCGCCGAAGTTGGTGTTGAGATCCTTGGTATTACAGCTCTGCCAGGTGCCTTTGGGCCTTGCAGATGCGGGAGCAGGAAGAATCACAGCGAATGTCAGTAGACTGATTGCGCCGATGAATACCACTCGATCCGATCTCATAGAGGCCTCCTTGGTGATAGGTGATGGGCTCGCGATTCTACGGGAGCTACGTCAGCTCCGTAATGGGTCTCGTTCTGCATGTGCGCTATTGAATAATGGGTGGTGACGCAAGGCCGAAGACGACGAGTTGGAATTTCTCATTGGCCGTCGGCGCTCCGTCCCGTCTCGTGGTCAGCAACGTCACGCCGGATCCGTCTTTGAAAATGCCGGCAAAAAACCCGCTGGTGGTTTGAATCGTATACGTGCAGTTCCCCTGATCGACGAGGCGAAACTTTTCCCAGGCCTGCACCTGGGTCGCATCGATGTGAAAAATGGGCGAAGCGCCTCCGACACAAGGGCCGCCGAAGAGGCCGCCGCAATCAGGGGTCCAGTATTTCCGGTCGTACTTTTCGACTTGTCCGCCTCCGCCCAGTGCCGTGACATAACGTCCGCTCGTCGTCTGAAGCGCGTAGGTACCATCGCCTTGACGGATCACCTTCAGTTTCATTTCGGCTTCACTGGGATGACCATTCAGGCCAAACCAGGTCTTGCCTTGATAGGTGGACGCCGCGAGCAATTCGCTGTCGGCGGCCATGATGCCGTACTCATAGCCGGATCCCGGATCACCGCACTTCACGATGCGAAACTGTTCCCAGGCTTGGACCTGCCTGGCATCGCTGTGGATCGCATCTTGATAGCGCCCCCCGGCCCCTACGGCAGTGAGGAAGTTTCCCTTGCTCGTCCCGATGCCATAGTAGGGAGGCGGGTAGCCGCCCATGTAGACCAGACGGAATCGCTCCCACTCTTTGGGCTGTGTCGCATCAGTGTGCAGGACATTGGCCGTCATGCCGCCGCCGTTGACGGCGGTGAGATAGTTGCCGGTCGCGGTTTGGAGGAGTCTGTCGTACGGAGAAGGCGGGGTCGCGATGCCGATTCTAAACTTCTCCCAGGCTCCGGCCGACGTGGCGCCGGTGATGATGGTCGGATCACCGGTTCGTCCTCCGCCGTTCACGGCCGTCAGGTAGTAACCTTTTTGCGTCCTGAAGGCGAATTCTCCAGGATAGGCGCTGGTGAATGGTGTCGAGAGCGTGCCCAATACCGCCGCACCCGCGGTGCCTCCCGGAAGGACGCGTGAAACGCCACGCTCCTGGACCTCGGCCGATTCGGCAGACTGAATGGCGTCCTGCGTAGCCGGCGCATCTTCGGGAATCACAGGTACTTCGCGTGCTGGCACATCGCGTGCCGCCTGGTCCTTGCTATGATCTGTCCCCGCACAACCGGCCAGTCCCAGACACAAGGCCGCCGTGCCCACGAATGTGACGACTGCTGTATGTCGCATCTCAGCCCTCCTGGTCCGAAAATGATGGTGCATCCTGTGAGAGTTTCCCGGTATGGCTTCGCATTCGCGGTCCTGCAGCCTATCGATGATCGCGCACCGTGGGACTATCGAGATAGGGATACCATCGGAGCGTCTTGGTCATGGGATATTCAAAATAGGCCTGGCAATTATCGTTCATCGCTTTCAAATTGCCCTTGACCATCGCAGACGCGCCGGTGAGGAGATGTTGTG
>CAADGJ010000206.1 GCA_900696505.1 uncultured Nitrosospira sp. | reverse complement strand
GGGTTCAAATCCCGTCGGCCCCGCCATTCCCCCAGCTTTTGGTACAATCCATGCTACCGTTTTCATGCGACGCCATGTGAAGGGAAAGGTCTAGGCTCATGTTCCAATCAGGCGTGATGGGGTTGGTGGGCTCGCTGGGAGCGGTATCGAAAATCGTGCTCCTGCTCCTCTTAGTCGCCTCGATTCTTTCCTGGGGCGTGATTTTGTACAAATGGCGGACGTTCAAGGCGGCTGATCGCGAAGACCAGCGGTTCTTCAACGCCTTTACGAAGATCCGTGATCTGGATGAGTTGTATCGGCAGTCCAAGCGCGCAGAGGGCAGCCCCAGTGCGCGCGTGTTCCAGGGAATTATGGATCGCGTGGTGACGGCCTCGGGAGACGGGGCGGTGAGTCCGTCGCTCGCCGCGGCTGGATCGAAAGAATCGGCCCCGGCCTTCGATCACCAGTACATGGATAAGACGGTGTCGTACCTCGTGCAGAACCAGGTCTCTCATTTGGAGGCCTACCTGCCGGTGCTGGCGACCACGGGTAACATTACGCCGTTCATCGGCTTGCTCGGGACAGTGCTGGGTATCATCGACTCGTTTCGTGAGATCGGCATGCAGGGCACGGCCAGTATTGCCGCCGTGGCTCCGGGCGTATCTGAAGCACTGGTGGCGACGGCCGCCGGCCTGTTCACCGCCATCCCTGCTGTCATTTTCTATAACTATTATCTGACGCGTATTCGGAAGACCGTGTTTCGCATCGAGTCATTCACCGTCGAAGCCATGCGTTCATTGCAGACGCGTTTGAAGCAGCCCCAGGCCGGAGTGTAGTGATGACGTCGGAAACTCGCCATCGCCGGTTCATGGCCGAGATCAACGTGATTCCGCTGGTCGACGTGGTGTTGGTGTTGCTCGTCATTTTCATGGTGACGGCGCCGATGCTGTATCGCGGCATGGACATCAATCTTCCCAAGTCCGCGAGCAATACGATTAAGCCTGAAGCAAGAGCGGTTTTGTCCATTGAGCGCGACCAGCGATTGTATTTGGATAAGGACGCGGTGAGTGTCGTGCAGTTGGAGCGAAAACTTCGGGCGCTCAAAGACCAGAGCCCGGATGTGTCGCTGTATCTGCGCGCAGATCGGGATGTGCCGTATGGGATCGTTGTGCAGGTCATGGATAGTGTCAAGAAAGCCGGCATTGAAAAGCTTGGTATGGTGACGGAGCCCACAGGCGCCGAGCGGGTCAATGAGTCGGTCGCGACTCCCTCGCAGCCACGCAAGAAGTAGCGGCGCCGCGACTCGCGCGCCATACGGTCGTATCGCAAGTCATGACGTTCCAAGCCCTGCCAAGACATACCGCGCTGTCCCTAATCGGAGATATGGGTGAGGCCGGAGGTGACCGTTTTCGAAAGACGGTCGTCGTGTCGTTACTTCTGCACCTGTGTCTCCTCTCCGTTATTATGGGGGCCAAGTTCTTTAAAAAAACAGAACGTCCGCTTTCGGCGGTGGAAGTCTCTCTCGTGACGTTGCCGCCTGTGGAAGCGAAGCCTGAACCGCAAGTGGAGAAGGTTGAGAAGGCGGTACCGAAGCCCGCACCCAAGCCGGTGCAATCAGCTCCGATTCCCGTGCCTCCTAAACCGGTGCAGGCCCCGACGCCGACTCCGCCACCTGTTCAATCGGCGCCCGTTGCGAAGCCGGCACCACCGGCGCCAGCACCTGCGCCTGCTCCGGTTCCCGTTCCCAAGCTCGAGGCTCCGGTATTGACGGCACCTCAACCGATTCCGCAGGCGGCCAAGTCACCTTCTTCTGCCCCCGTCACGAATCGGGCGGATGTGTTGCGTGATGTCATGAAAGATGTGGAGCTCCCGCTCAATGCTCCGAAATATGGAGACATTGCGCCGATGAAGCCGGCGGAGGTCAAGAAATCTGCGCAGGCGAAGCTCGGAGCGCCGGAACGCTCTGATCTGGACGCCATGTTGAAGAAGCTGAACGTGCCTGACATGGCTGCGCCTCAGGTAGCGGTTCCACAAGAGCCCCCAAAGCCGAACGTCACGCCCGCGAAACGCGCATCGCTGTCGGAGGAAATGACGAGCGATCTCGATCGTGAGCTTCAGGATTTGAAGAAGCTGCAGGCGCCTCCGCCCGTGAAAGCAACGGAGCCGGTGCGAGAAGTGAAGCCGATGTTCCGCGAACCGCAACCGCCGGTGACCGCGCCGCCGGTGGCGGCCAGTGTCACACGCAGCAAGCCCACTCCCATGCTGCGGGTGCCGGGCATGTCGGGGTCGAATCCGTATTTGGCGCGGGTTCAGGCACGGATCAGCGGATTCTGGACGGCGCCGCCGGTCGATATTTCAGGCAAGGCTTTGACGGTGACGGTGCGGTTTCGGTTAGAGCGGGATGGTCGGGTCGGGTCGGTCATTATCGAGCAATCTTCGGGGAACGACTATTACGACATGGCTGCACAACGCGCGGTGCAAAGCGCGATTCCGTTGCCGCCCTTTCCGCCCGACCTGACGGATTCGTATTTCGATGCTCACTTCACTTTTGCCGTAGGCGAGGCTGCAGGATGAATCGTGTGATCATCGGTCTTATGTTGACCCTCTGTGTCGTGGTGGGCGCCGGACTGTTCGGAATTCTGGATTCCCGCGCCACCGATGTCTTTCTTGAGGCGACCCGGCCTGATTTCCAAAAGATCCCCATTGGTGTGTTCGGGTTTCAGAACGGTGGCGGCCCGGAATGGCTCGGGGGGCGGCTCGAAGAAGTGTTGAAGGCCGACCTTCAACGATCTCTTGTGTTCTCCCTCGTGGATCTGCCCGGAATCGGTGTGAAGGCCCGCGAGGTGTCGACCACCGATAAGGCCGTGTTCAAACAAGCGGCTGAGAATGGGGTGTCCGTCCTGGTGTGGGGAAAGTCCGGCCAGAAGAACGGCAGTAAGGACAGCGAACT
>CAADGJ010000205.1 GCA_900696505.1 uncultured Nitrosospira sp. | reverse complement strand
TACAGGTCTTCATCTTGTTCTGCTGAGACGCCCCGGCTGCGGCTTTTTCCGGCTTGGCGGAGAGACATTCTTTCATGAATGCCTTGCGCTGCTCGCCTTTGCCTTCCCCGCTGAGCCCCTTGGCATCCGCATCGGCATTGCAGGTCTTCATTTTATTCTGTTGTGCTCCGGCATAGCTGAGTTGCGGGGTGACGAGCACGGCTGCCAACACGATGGAGGACAAGACTGCGCAAAGATGTTTCATGGAAGTCTCCTGTTGAGGTGGACGGGGGATGTCGGCGGAACTATAGCAAAAATTGTCGGTTCTGTCTCACGGGACAGTTACCTAGGTGACAGGAGGAACGGATGCCGCGTCATAATCCACTCTGACGAGATACAACCCATGGGGCGGCGCCGTCCTGCCGGCTGCGGGGCGGGAGCGGGCCTTGAGAATTGTGTCCATATCGGACGCCGATCGTTTGCCGCGTCCTATCTCCACCAGCGTCCCCACGAGGCTGCGCACCATCTGTTTGAGGAAACGATCGGCATAGAAGGAGCACACGATGAGATCGCCCTGCCGGCGGAGTACCGATTGCTGCATGCGACAGTGCGGATTGTCATTGTCGGTGGGCGCGGTCTCAAAGGAGGAAAAATCGTGCGAGCCGAGCAGAACGGCTGCGGCATCGGCCATCGCCGCGACATCGAGCGGTTTGTAAACAGACCAGGCTCGTTCCCGCAGCAGAGCCGCCCGCTCCGATCGATTCAGGATGTGGTACTCGTAGAGTTTGCCGGTGGCCGAATATCGGGCGTGAAAATGCTCCGGCACGGCATCGACCGACAACACGCTGATGTCTGAGGGGAGGTGGGCATTCAAGGCGCGAAGCCACTCTCGTGGCGAGAGGCCGCGATCGGTTTTGAAGCTCGCCACCTGCCCGAGGGCATGCACGCCGGCATCCGTGCGACCTGCCCCAACCACGCTAAGCCTCGTTTGTGAGATCGCCGCAAGCGCCGCTTCCACCGCAGCCTGTACGGTCGATGCATTCAGTTGGCGTTGCCAGCCTGAGTAACGGGTTCCATCGTACTCGAGAACGAGCTTGAACGTGGTCATCATGTGAGTGCGAAAAGCAGCACTCTAGCTTAACGGGAAGGCGGCTGTCATCGGGAGGGATTGGTGCGGAGGTATGTCTTGACCCCTTCGAAGATCGATTCCGCGATATGCGCCAGGAACGGTTGCGTGCGCATCTGTTCCTCTTCCGCCGGATTCGACATGAAGGCGATTTCCGCGAGAATGCTGGGCATGGTCGTAAACCGCAGGACATAAAACGGCGCGGTCTTCACGCCATGATCGATGGTGCTATACCGACCATTGAGATTGGTGACCATCGCCTGTTTGGCCGTCCAGGCCAGTTCTTGTGAATGCTCGATTTTCTTGGTCGTCAGAAGATCTGCAAGGATGTACTCCACGCCGAGTCCAGTGCTGTTTAACGGCGTGCCGTTTTCCCGAGCCGCGACTTCCAGCGCCCGCTGATCCTTGGCTTCGCCGAAGTGGTAGATCTCCAAGCCGCGCACCCCCTTATGCGGGTGCGAGTTGACGTGAATGGACACGAAGAGATCGGCATTTTTGCCGTTGGCAAACTTGGCCCGATCCTCCAACTCGATGAACGCATCCTTCTCGCGAGTCATGAGCACGCGTGTATTGGGCAAGGTACTCAAGAGGTCCTTCAACAACATGCCGACTTTGAGTGTGACATCTTTTTCCGTCGTCCCATGTTGTCCGATGGTGCCGGGGTCTTTTCCCCCATGGCCGGGATCGATCACGATCGTCTGAATCTGACTGGCAGGTTTAGGCGCCACGGGGCGAACCGGTTCCGTCACCGTGGGGCTGGGAATCGTCGGCGGAGTCGGGAGGGCCACGGCAGGGGCTGATGGCGACGTCGAGGACGTCTCGCCGATCTGCCGGATCTGATCTTTGGCCTTCTGGTAGATGTCGATGACGAGGCGGTCCGGATTGTCCAGGGCAAACGCTTTGTACTTGGAGCCCTGGGTGCGCGCGAGGGTGATGGTGACGACCCGCGGACGACTTTGCGTAATGTGAAACGATTGCGGAATCGTGCCGCCGGAGACACGCTGCCGGGAGGACTTTCCCAGAATCGCATTACTGATGTCTATGACGACCCGATCGGGATTTCGCACGTGGGTTTCGGTGAAGGAGGCTTTGTGATTCAGGTCGAGCACCAGGCGTGTGCCGTCCGGAGTGGACCAGGTGCGCAGGTCGCGGACGATGATCGGATACCGCGAGGTGCCGGCGGAATCTTGTTTGATCAGCAGGAATTGAGGTGCCGCTGCGTCCCCGGACGGCTGGGGAATCTGGGGCCAGGATGGCTCGGACGGCATCTCCGCGCTGGACAGGGAAGCCGAACCAGCCAGGAACCAGCCGAGGGTCAGCAGGAGGCAAAGACGGAACAGCCAATTCATCCGAGGAACGAGTCGGAACGCTTCTCGACAAGGTACCATCTAGGCCTTTTCTCAGATGTTTATGGTATTGTCAACAAAAGGTCTCAAACTGCGTAATTGTAGATGGCGACACATCTTCTTGTCGATGGATATAACCTGTTGGGAAGCGCGCGCATGGCGGTTCCAGCCGGTCCCGGCCGCCTCGAAGCGGCGCGCGACGGCCTGCTCCATGCCCTGGCAGGCTACCGTCAGCGCAAGGGGCATGCGATCACGGTGGTGTTCGATGGATGGCAGGGAGGACTGGGCGCCGAACAGCGCGAGTTTCAATCAGGCGTCGAGGTGGTCTATTCCAAGCGGGGCGAACGCGCCGACCAGGTGATCGAGCGTCTGGCACGATTGTATGGCAGGGATTGCGCGGTGGTGTCATCGGATCATGAAGTGATCAATGCGGCAAGGGCCGCCGGGGCCTTCGTGATCGGTGCGCCGGACTTCCGCGCGAAGCTGTATCAGAAGCCGACGCGCCACCAGGGTCCGGCATTCAAAGAATTGGATCGGGGCGAGGCTGAGGTCGTGAAACGATCAAAGGACAAGGGCGGGAATCCCCGCAAGCTCCCCAAGTCCCAGCGTAAACGAAACCAGCAACTCAGGGAATTTTGAACAGGCGTCGTGCATTGTCGCTGGTGAGGCGGCCGATGTCATCCGCTGTCAGCGTGTCGCCATTGGACGTGATCGTGGCCAACGTTTCGGCGATGTGTTTGACGTAAGCCGGCTCGTTGCGTTTGCCTCGATGGGGAATCGGGGTGAGGTAGGGACAATCGGTTTCGATGAGCAGCCGGTCAGCCGGGACGGTCTTGGCAATGTCCCGCAGCATGGTCGCATTCTGAAACGTCAGAATGCCGGAAAATGACAGGTAGAATCCCAATTCCAGTGCATCCTTCGCCAGCCAGGCGTCTCCGGAAAAGCAGTGAAAGACCCCGCCGATCTCTGACGCCCGCTCTTCCTTCAAGATGCGAATGGTATCGTCCTGCGCTTCCCGAGTGTGGATGATGACGGGGAGCTTCAATTCCCGGGCGAGTTGAATCTGTTCACGGAATCGGAGGCGTTGCTCATCCGGATTGGAGTGGTTGTAGTGGTAATCGAGGCCGATCTCGCCATAGGCCACGACCTTGTGCTCTCGCGCCAATTGCCGCAGTTCGTCATACCAGCTGTCCGTGATGTGTTTGACCTCGTGCGGATGGACGCCGATCGAGGCATACACGAAAGGGTACTGACCGGCGAGGGCAAC
>CAADGJ010000204.1 GCA_900696505.1 uncultured Nitrosospira sp. | reverse complement strand
TGTGCCGTAAATAGAGCGACAGATGGCACCTGCCCGACCAGTGGAACGCCTGCGCTGAAAACTGTGCGTGCCCAGGCTACGGGCGTCAATGATGAACGAGCCGACGTGAACTACAATGCGGGTGCCGGAGCTAATACCTATGTTGGCAGGATACCGTCTGCCGATAGAACGGGAAACCCAGCCACCATCTCTATTGGTCTCTCCGCAAGCGGAACTCCGGCTGTGCCGTATTTTTGTGTGGACAATGATACCAGTTTCAACAGTAATTGCGGAGACTCATACAGCGTTCGTAAGTATGAATTGAAGGTTGGGTATTCGACTGAACCCACGGGGGTCATTCAGCAGATCGGGAGCAAGGCTCGCTTCGGCCTCGTCGAATTCAAGTCCAGCAGTGAAGGTGCGCGCATGTTGGTGGGAGCCGGATCGCGGCAGTCTATTGACTGGTCCGGAACGACAGTGGAGACGTTCAATACAAACATGGCGGCGATGGTCGATGCCGTACAGGAGTCCTATCCCTCGACCTGGACGCCACTGAGCGAATCACTCTATGAGACGGCACGGTATGTTGCGCAGATTCAATCAACGTTTGTCACAGGCTACGTGTATCCGATCGCGTTTTCAGGAGGCATTTCAAACGGAGTCAATTTTGCCACCACCGGTGCTGGTTCCATAGGCACGGACGAAATCACGGCATTGGTTGGTACCGAAACCTGCCCGGCTGGATACATCACGAACGCCTGTGGCCGCGACCCCTACTTTTTTGGCCAAAACCACACGCCGCCTTGGGCGTCGACCTCTCAGGTCGTCAATTGCTGCCGGACGTTCGTCATTATTTTTACAGACGGTGAGCCGACGCAAGACGTGAATGTACCGACGGCGATTCAGGACTATGCCCATGCCCATCATGGGCAGCATTGTAACGGCAGCGATAGCGCTGCTCCTCCTCGGCCTATCAACGGCACTTGTAATACTAATGCGGCGACCCCCTTCAGTGATCTGTTGGCTGAACACAAGACTGATTACGCCGACAGCGGAAGCCATTACTTAGACGATGTGGCCTATTGGGCGCACACCAGTGATTTGCGCCCTTGCAGTGGAACGAGCGACGGCACGATCGCAGGGTTATCTGTCACTGGGCATTGCATACCCGGCACGCAGAATCTCACCGTGTATTCATTTTTTGCATTTGGCAATATCAATGGTCGAGGAATTCTCGCCCAAACCGCCCGCTTGGGGGGATTTGAAGATGCGAACGGAGATGGGATCCCCCAGACTTCCGAATGGGACAAAGAGAACAATTTGACCGGAGCGTCAACACCCGACGGCATTCCGGATGCGTATTTCGAATCCTCGAACGTGGACGATCTCCAAGACAAGTTGTTGGCCACCATTGCAAGTATTCTCCGGCGGAGCGCGTCGGGTTCTTCGGTGTCGGTATTGGCCACTGCTTCAACTGGAGAAGGCGCGCTGTATCAATCCTATTTCTATCCCAGCACGATCGAGCCCTCGACGTTGAGTGACGTGAAATGGACGGGATATACCCAGGCATTGTTTATCGATACGTTCGGCAACACGCGAGAGGACACGAACCAGGACGGTCGCCTTGACTACAAGGTCGACAAGATCATCAAGACCCGCTTCGACTCACTCTCTAACTCGGTGAAGGTCGATAAATATGTCGATTCGGATGGCGATGGATTGCCGAACGATCAGAACAGCGACGGCGTCGTCACGCTGGCGGATTGCAATCCCTGCGGCAAACTATTGAGCGACATATTGCCGATCTGGGAAGCCGGGAAGCAATTGGCGTTAAAAGATGCATCCACCCGTACCATTCTCACTTGGGTCGATTCCGACCATGACGGAGTGGTGGATTCCGGTGAGCAGATCGCGTTCTCCACCGCGAACGAAACAACGCTTCGTCCATACCTGCGTGCCACGTCCAGTGCAGAGGGAACCAAAATTATTAACTTTATCCGTGGATGTGATGCCACAACATGCACTGATCAAGCGACGACCAGAGATCGCCGTCTCCAGGTTCCTTCGGGAAGCGGAACGTTAAAAGTGTGGAAGCTGGGAGACGTCATCCACTCGACGCCGACTGTCGTGGCGGGTCCTCGAGACCGTCACGATGCGATCTACGGAGACCAGAGTTACACCGCGTTCCTGCAGAAGTGGTACAACCGCAGACAGGTTGCCTACGTGGGCGGAAATGACGGCATGCTGCATGCGTTCAACGCCGGTTACTACCATCCCGGTGACGATACGAGCACGTCTGCGCCCGCCAGCACAACCGAACATGGTTGGTTTACGACGGCTCCCGCCGACAATTCCAGCGGAGCTCCGCTTGGGGATGAGTTATGGGGATTTGTCCCCTATGAACTCCTCCCTCAGCTCGAGTTTCTGAGCCGTGCCGATTATCAACATGCATACTATGTTGACTTGCCTCTCAAGGTCGCCGATGTGCGGATCTTCACCGCGGATACCGATCATCCCAATGGATGGGGCACTATTCTGATCGGCGGCTTCAGAATGGGAGGCAGTTGCGGTGCCTGTGTGGCGGGAACTGGTGCACCGCCGATGACGGTGAACATTGGCGGAACCAACTACAATTTCTATAGCGCTTATTTCGCGATGGATGTCACCAATCCCGATAGCCCGAGATTGCTGTGGTCATTCAGCAGCTCGGATTTGGGATTGTCGACCAGCGTCCCGGCGGTCGTGCGTGTGAATCCGGCCGCCGATGCCAAAGCCAGCAATACGAACGCGAAGTGGTACATGGTCGTCGGGTCCGGCCCGACCGGGTACGACGCCAGCGTGGCGCAGGGCGCGAAAGTGTTTGCCATCGATCTCGCGACAGGACCGGGAAGCAGTAACAGTTTGGTGACCTCATATTCCATCGGGTCATGGGATTCGTACATCGGAGATATGACGGCGTTCGATCGTGACCTCGACTATCGTCACGATGTCGTCTACTTCGGCCGCGTCATCAATGATGGGGCTCTCCCTTGGAGGGGAAAGATCTATCGGCTGACCATGGGGGCAGGCGGGGCAACCTCAAAATTCGGTACGGTCACGAGCCCTTCGCAATGGGGGATTTCCTCCGGTAGCGCGCGCGTCCCGACGGAAATGTTGGATACCTTTGCGTCCGGAGCGGAGATGGGCCCGGTTGCAAGCGCCCCTTCCGTCACGACAGATGACGCGGCTAATGTCTGGGTGTTTGTGGGGAGCGGCCGTTATTACAGCAAGTCTGATAAGACCGACATCTCCACCCAGTACTTCGTAGGCATGAAGGATTCAGTACTCAATGCTGGGTGCAATCAATCAAGCGGTATCACCGCCTGCATGGACAGCGATCTCGTGGATGTGTCCAATGCCACTGTGTGTGTGGTGGGCGTTGGCGATTGCGGACTGGCGACCGGTACAAATCAGGTGACCGGTGTGACCGGCGCGACCACGTTCACAGGACTGATTGGGTTGGTCCAAAGCAAGGATGGATGGGTGACCAAGCTCGTCGAGCCTGCCAATCCACCCACGAAGCCGGTTCCGTATGGTATCGGAGAACGTGCCGTCAGTAGCCCGACGGTGTTTGGAGGGGTCGTATTTTTCCCCACCTTTATTCCGACCAATGATATCTGCGTGTCGTCTGGCACCAGCCGGCTCTGGGCCCTGTTCTACAAAACAGGAAGCGCCTATCAGGAGCCGATTTTGGGTACGACGGGAGCAGGCGCGAATCAGACGGTCAACAAATTTGGATCACTAGGCGAAGGGTTAGCATTCGGTGTCGTGGTGCATATGGGCTCCGGCAGAGACGGCGGAAGCCCGTTCGGGTTGCTGATCAACATGAGCCAGGGAAATTTCGGAGACTGTGCGACCTGCACGACAGGTGGAGGCATGTTTGGATCGAACATCAGCGTTCCTGTCGCGATTGACCCGCGGAGTAGATTTTTCTCATGGACCAATCAATGAAGACTGGTGTCTGGAGCCTGGTTGAAAGGTGTGGGGAAAGACTCTGTCCCCACACCGTCATTTCATCCGCTCGATGGCTGTTGGCTGCTTCGGTCGTCGCCGTTGTAGGGGGGTGCTCGTCCTCTCCGCAAGACGGATCAGTGGTCAGTGGTGCGACAAAGAATAACCACGCTCCCGTTGTTCGCCTTGTGACGATTGTGCCAAACCCACTCATACTCGCAGGACCTATCACGGCACATGTGATGGCAGATGACCCTGATGGTACCGAGCCTACCAAGCGATTTCAGTGGATCGTCAACAGTGCTCCTGTTTTGGGGGCAACCGGCCTTGAACTGGATCCGGTCCATGTGAAGCGAGGAGACCAGGTTTCGCTGGAGGTTGTAGCCTTCGATGGTGAGCTGGAAAGCGCTCCCTATCGCACGGAGCCGGTTTCTGTGGTGAACACTCCCCCTCTCGTGTCACATGTCACCGTTGAGGCAGATGCTGAACATAACAGCCGGGTTCTTGCCAAGGTCGATGCCGTCGATCCTGATCGAGATGAAATCCACTACAACTACCGGTGGTGGCGCAACGACAAACAGGTCAAAGAAGGTGAGGAAAGCATCCTCGACACCACAGGATTTGGGCGAAAAGATGTGGTGGTCGTTGAAGTGATTGCGCGGGATCAGGATGCAGCAGCTGCGCCGGTCCGCTCGGCCCCGAGCGCGTTGGGGAATTCACCGCCGTTGATTGTTTCCAACCCGGCGGCGCTCACGAATCGAGAACAATACGAGTATGTGGTCCAGGCCAAGGATGTGGATGGCGATACGGTGAGCTATGTCTTGGAGACAGGCCCCCCGGGAATGACCATTGACAGGGCAACAGGCCAGGTCAGCTGGAAAGTCATTCCGGGAGTGGCGGGGACTCATCGAGTGAAGATCATGGCGGAAGACGGGCAGGGCGGAATTGCCTGGCAGGAGTTTGAACTCTCGATTCCCTCCACGGCGCAATCGCAGGCCTCGTTGCCGCCTCAAGGGTAGCCGGCTTCTCGAGACCTCAGTTCCGCTAATTTTTCCCCACCCCCCTGTTCCGACCTTGTTCCTCCCTTTCGTGGTTTGTTAGAATCTAGATATCAGCTTGGCGAAAGGAGTCTTCGACACAGGCGTGCGCAAGATCAAACTACGTGAAGGCACGAACACTGCGGTCCTATTTGGACACCACGATCGCCACCTCAAATTGATTGAGGAAGAGTTCGGGGTGCGGTGTTCCGCACGGGGCGAAGAAGTCACGGTAGAGGGTGCTGCCGATGCCGTGAAGCAGGCCGAGCGAGTACTCAATGAACTCGCATCGCTCACCAACGAAGGCTACGAACTCAGGTCAGATGACGTCACTCACGCATTGACCGCCCTCCGCCACAATCACGACGCCTCCCTCAAGGAACTGCTCTTCAGCGCGTCCCCCATCGTCACTCGGAAGCGCTTCATCGTACCCAAGACTCCGACCCAGAAATACTACCTCGACGCGATCGAAAAGCATGACATCGTCATCGGGATTGGTCCTGCCGGCACAGGTAAGACCTATTTGGCGATGGCTATGGCGGTGAGTGCGCTGATGAAGAAGGATGTCAGCCGCATTATCCTCGCGCGGCCGGCAGTCGAAGCGGGCGAAAAACTCGGTTATTTGCCGGGGGACATGTACGCGAAGGTGAATCCGTATCTTCGCCCTCTGTACGATGCGCTGTTCGATATGATGGACATGGAACGAGCCAATCGTCTCATTGATCGGGGAGACATCGAAATCGCTCCTCTCGCGTTCATGCGTGGCCGTACCCTCAACGACTCGTTCGTAATTCTGGACGAGGCTCAGAACGCGACGGCTGAGCAAATGAAAATGTTCCTCACCCGGTTAGGCTTCCATTCTAAAGCCGTCGTGACGGGCGATATCACGCAGATCGACTTACCATCCGACCGCGTCTCCGGCTTGATTGAAGTGCGGAATATCCTTCAGGATATTGCCGGTATTGAGTTCGTGTATTTCGATGAACGGGATGTCGTGCGGCATCGGCTCGTCCAAGAGATCATCAAAGCGTATGACCGGCATTCGGTTGCGTCGGCACATCCGGGCTCACCGAGAAAAGGCGAACATCTAGGAAAAGGGCAGCACTCCGATTCTAAGGCTGCTCGATCATCGTCTCCTCCCAAGGGCTCCTGGGGCCAATCCCACTAATGCCGGTCGTGGTCGGCATGCGGCTGACGAGGCGAAAGCTGCGCCTCGCGTCTCTCAGGAAGCTCGCCAATCGTATTCTCCAGGCCATCGGTGAAAGCGAGGCCCTCCTCAGCCTCGAAATTGTGGGCGACGACCGGATGCGTCGCTTGAATCGAACCTTTCGCCGTCGCGATAAAACCACTGATGTGTTGGCCTTTGCGACCAGGGAAGGACCTGGTCCGCCATCTGCCCTCCTTGGGGATGTCGTCATATCTTTGCCGCAAGCCATACGCCAGGCCCGCGAACATCAACGGGGTATCGATCACGAATTGGCCGTGCTCCTGATTCACGGTGTTCTACATTTATGCGGGTATGACCATGAGCGAAGTGAAGGCGAGGCTAGACGAATGGCTAGACGCGAGCGCGCTGTGCTGCGTGGCATCGGCCCAATTCCGAGGCTATTGGTATCCGGCGAATCAGATCCAGTATGATGCGAGACGTGAGCGCCTTGAGCGCCTGATGGTGACGCGAATGTCGACACAGAGGTGAGGTGAGCGGTGGGTTGGTTTCAGAAACTGAGCGAGGGCCTCTCAAAAACACGTAATGCGGTGACCGGGCAACTGGATCGCCTTCTGGGACGCGCGGCTGATCCGGCCCTGTTAGAGGAGCTGGAGGTCGCCCTCATCAGCGCGGATTTGGGGATGCCGGTCGTGGAACGTGTCATGGAGAACCTGCGTGCTCAGATGCGCGGAGGGAATTTTTCGGCTGCCGAGAAGGTGCGGGAGCTGCTGCGCCAATCCGTCCTGGACATCCTGCTGCCGACGCAAGGGGCGTCGATCGACCAACTCATCGCGCAAGGACCGCGTCCCTTCGTCATTCTCGCCGTGGGAGTGAACGGTGTCGGCAAGACCACCACCGTCGCCAAATTGACCCAACGGTTTCGGCAACAAGGAAACACCGCACTGCTGGTCGCTGGTGATACATTCCGGGCGGCGGCGATCGATCAATTGCAAGTGTGGGCGGACCGTACCCAGGTCGACATCATCCGGCATCGACCGGGTGCCGACCCCGCAGCCGTGGCCTACGACGGGATTACGGCCGCCAAAGCACGAGGATCCGATGTGGTCCTCATCGACACGGCAGGCCGACTCCACACCAAAACCAACTTGATGGACGAACTGCGCAAAATCAAACGGATTGTGGCGCAGGAGTGTCCGGGTGCACCCCATGAGGTGTTGCTGGTCTTGGATGCGACGGTGGGACAAAATGCCATTGCGCAAGCCCGACAGTTTCACGAAGCGGTCGGGGTGACCGGCATTGCGTTGACCAAGCTCGATGGCACAGCCCGCGGGGGGATCGTGGTGGCAATTGCGGATACCCTCAAAATCCCGGTCCGATTGATCGGCGTGGGGGAATCCGTCGAGGACCTTCAGGATTTCAACGCCAAGGCATTTGTCGACGCATTGTTTTGACCAATAGCTGAACCGGCCCCGTTCTGCTGCCCTTCCTACAGTTTCCGTCAATTTCTTCTCATCCTACGAAGCTCATGCTAGGCTGTTTCGTGAGACTTCGGCCGGAAAAGGCTGAGGGTAAGGCCTGTCGCATATGGGTGAGAATCGACTATGACCACATTATTAGTCATTGACGATGACCGGTTGCACTGTGATCTCCTCCAGGTAGCGTTGTCGCGCCATGGATATCGGGTCAGCACGGCGACAAGCGGGCGTGAGGGCGTAGCGCTCTTTCGGCAGCTTCGGCCGGTCGTGACGTTGTTAGACCTGCGCATGCCGGAAATGGATGGGCTGGCGGTGCTCAAAGAGATTCGGACGTATGACCCGCGTGCCGGAGTGATTATTCTGGGAGGGGGTGCTACCGAGGAGCTGGAAAATCTCGCACGAAAATTACGCGTCACAGATTTCTTTCGAAAGGGATTGTCGCTGGATGTGCTGGTGGGAGCGGTGCATCGGATCGCCCAACAGGCGAGACGTGAAGCGTCGGGCACACAGGATGTAACCGCGAGTGAGATCGATCAGCCTTCCGAGGAACAGATTCTCGTGGTCGATGACGATGTGATGGCACGTGATCTGCTGATGCGCTTCCTCAGTCTGCGCGGCTATCGTGTGCGTGGGGCTAAGGATGGCCGCGAAGCCTTGCGGATGATTGAAGAGTCCGCGCCGGATTTGTTGATCCTTGATCTTGTCATGCCGGAGATGAACGGCGTGGAGTTGCTGAAAGTGCTGGCTACACGCGAGTACGCCGGGCGGACCATCATTTTGAGCGGACATCAAAATGATCCATTGCTGGAGGACGCCTGGGCGTTGGGGCCGCAAGAAGTGCTGGATAAACCACTTGATTTGGAGCGCGCCCTGATGGCAATCCAGCTTGTGATGGTCTGTCGGGAATGCTAATCTTCACCGTCAACCTCGGGGTGCCGGTGAAGGGTGGATTGTTTGCATCGCCTCATCCGTTTCAGTCTGCTTGCCGGTTGTCTCGTGCCTGCGCTTGCAGTTGCTGAGCCTGTTTCCTCCCTACCGACTATCACACATCATCAGCTGACGCTCCAGCTGCTGCCCGACTCCCATCAGCTCATTGCGACGGATCGCCTGATCCTCTCGGGAAGAGCTTCCGGACAGGCGCTGTCGTTCTCCCTTGCCCCTACGCTTCGAGTCGAGCGCATTCAGGATGTCACGCACTGTGAGGCCGCCTGCGAAACGGCTCCTGAGCTTGCTTTCGAGAGGGATGGTTCAGCAGGCCCATCCGAGCCGCAGCGCGTAATTGTGAAGCAGCCAGCCACTGATCGGGGCGACGGAGCGGTAGCCCTGAAGTTTTCCTATCGAGGTGTGGTCGACGATCCGCCACGTGACCCGCGGCACCTTCGTTTTGTCACGCCGAGTGAAACGTCCGGGCACATCGGACCCGAAGGCGTCTATCTCAGCAGCGAAAGCCAATGGTATCCCGATGTGGAGGGTTCGCTCGCCACCTATGATGTCACCATTGCCCTGCCTGACGGATGGACGGCTGTCACGCAAGGAGCTCCTCAGTCCGACCAGGGCCACTGGATAGTTCCCACGAAGAGCGAAGCCTTGACGGTGGTCGCCAACCGATTCGTGGTGAAATCCCGCGCCTGGACGGCAAAGTCGGGGCAATCTATTTGGCTGGCCACCTATCTCTTTCCGGATGAAGCCTCCTTAGCCGATGAGTATTTGGACGCGTCGGCGCGGTATCTCGATGCGTACATCCCTCTGCTCGGTCCCTATCCGTTTTCTCAATTTGCCGTCGTCGAAAATTTCTTTTCGAGCGGACTGGGCATGCCCTCCTTTACCCTGCTGGGCAGCGGCGTGATCAAACGGCACTACACCCAGCCCTACGCGCTTGGCCATGAGATTGTGCATTCGTGGATCGGGAACGGCGTGTTCAATCGGATCGATCGCGGCAACTGGGTGGAAGGGCTCACGACCTATCTCTCGAATTACTATTATCACGAGCTCATGGGCGACGAGGCACAAGCTCGCGAACAACGACGGTTGATGCTCATGGGATATGCCGTCTATGTGCGCCCCGGAGAGGCCTATCCCGTCATACAGTTTGCCCAGAAGCACGATGAAAAAGACAATGCCATCGGCTATCAACAAGCCGCGATGGTGTTTCATGCGTTGAGGCAGGAAATCGGTGAGGCAGTATTTTGGACGGCTTTGAAACAGATACCGGAACGATATCTCGGAATGGCGGCCGAGTGGCGTGATCTGGAGCGAGTGTTCCAGGAGGCGGCGGGGCGCGACCTTCGATGGTTTTTCGCTCAGTGGGTCGAGCGCGCTGGCGTGCCGGACATTGAGGTGACTGGGTCCCGGGTCCAGCAGTCCACCGGAACTGCCGGGGACATGAACAGGGTGGAGGCGATAGTGCACATCGCCCAACATGGTACCCCGTATCGCCTAGCCATCGATCTGGAATTCGTACTGGATGGAGGACGTACCCACCGAACGCGTATTCATCTCACTGACGCCCAACAGAATGCGATCATACCGCTGCCCGAACGCCCGTTAGCGGTTCGGCTGGATCCAGATCTCCATGTGTTTCGCCGCGTGGCGCGGAATGCGTTGGCGCCCATGTTGAATGTGTATGTCACAGACGCCCATCGCACAGTGGTGGTGGCCCCAGCCTCCTTACAACAACCGGGTCCCTTTACCGACATCGTTCAACGTATCGCCGCACAGGAAGCCTCGAAGCCCGAGCCGTCTCGCACCACCGTGAAACAACCGGAAGACAAGACGAAGCCTACGCCGGAGGGGTCGGTGCTGGTACTGGGCGGGCCGGGGGAAAATGCGGCCGCCTCGGACATGCTGCGATATTGCGGCGACCATGTTCATTTCACCGAAAAAGGATTTTCGGTGGAAGGAAAGTCTTACGAAGGCCCCACGATGGCCCTGTTGGTATCCTGCCGGCGAGACGATCAGCCTGGCAGCGTCGTGACCATCCTCTACGGGGTGACGCCGC
>CAADGJ010000203.1 GCA_900696505.1 uncultured Nitrosospira sp. | reverse complement strand
GAAATCCTGCTCAATCGTCCGTTGCACTATGTGGTGAGTTCAAAGAACGCGATTCAGGCCGCACTGGAGCGCAGCGAAGGATCGAGTCAGGCCTTACGTGAATTAGAGGCTGAGTACCGGTCGGTTCTCGTCAAGGAGGACGAGCGGGGCGAAGAAGTCCTGACGGTAGACCATTTCGGTGAGGACCAAAGCCCCGTCGTCAAGCTGCTCGACACGATCATGTTAAGCGCCATGCAGCGGCGGGCGAGCGATATTCACATTGAAGCCACGGATCGTGCGACGACGGTGAAATTTCGCGTGGACGGGATTCTGGTCTCAGCCATGGACCCGCTGGATGTGAAGCTGCACCCGCCGCTGGTCTCTCGCCTCAAGGTCATGTCCGATCTGGACATCGCAGAGCGCCGGGTCCCGCAAGACGGGAGTTTCCGGATGCGCCTTGACCGGAAAACGGTCGACTTCCGCGTGTCGATTCTCCCGAGCGTGTTCGGCGAATCGGTCGTGATCAGAATTTTGGACCGCGAGGCGATCACCACTGGCGTCTCCACCTTGCGGCTGGATCGGCTGGGATTCAATCCTGAAGATCTCAAGCGGTTCCGGCGCGCGATTACGAGGCCCTACGGGATGGTGCTCGTGACCGGTCCGACGGGAAGCGGCAAGACCACGACGCTCTACGCCGCCATCAGCGAAATGAACATTCAGGAAGACAAGCTGATCACCATCGAAGACCCGGTCGAATATCAGTTGCCGGGTGTCGTCCAAATCCCTGTGAATGAGAAGAAAGGCCTCACCTTTGCCCGCGGGTTACGGTCCATTCTGCGTCACGACCCTGACAAGATCATGGTCGGAGAAATCCGTGATGCGGAGACCGCGCAGATCGCCATTCAATCGGCGCTCACCGGCCATTTGGTGTTGACCACGGTGCACGCCAACAATGTGTTCGATGTGATCGGGCGGTTCGCTTCGATGGGCATCGATTCCTATAATTTCCTTGCGGCGTTGACCTGCGTGTTGGCGCAACGATTGATCCGGGTGATTTGTCCGGACTGTCGCCATCAGGTCACGCTGGATCAAGCGCTGGCGGAAGAGTCCGGTCTCGATTATGACGAATTCAAGACCTCGCCGTTCTATGAAGGCAAAGGCTGCTCCGAGTGTCATGACACGGGGTATCGTGGCCGCAAGTGCATTACCGAGTTTCTGGACCTGACAGACGAGATCAAGGAAATGATTCTGGCTGACCGTGCATTGTCGGAGATCCGGTACCGGGCGGTCACCGACGGCATGATTACGCTGCGTCAATCTGCGGTCAAGAAAGTGCTGGCCGGGGAGACGACGTTGCGCGAGATCAACCGTGTGACGTTCAGTGAAGAGCGATAGACGATGTGGGATTGGATTACCAGCAGACCGCAGTATTGCCTGAAAATCGGCGCGCATGATCTGGCCTGGGCGGAGGTGCATCGCAATTGGCGCGGGCGTCCACGGTATCAATGCGTGGTGTCCGCGTTGCCAGATGGCATCCTCCGGCTATCGCCATTGGAACAGAACGTCGTGTCTCCGCATGAACTGGAATCGCATATCCGCGCGATTGCCGGGTCGGCGACGACCCAAGCACCGGGCCGTTCTTCCACCCCGGGAGTCCCGCGCGCCGCCACGGTGATTCTGCCGGATCTGGCGGTGCGTCTGGCGGTTGTCCGCTTGCAAGACCTTCCGTGGAGTTCGGATGAGCGGGATGCGTTGGTGCGTTGGCGATTAGGGCAGGAGCAGTTGCTGTCCTTAAGCGGGGCCAAAGTCTTCTCCCAAGTGTTGTCCGAACCCGGCGTGTCCGGTGACGGGCCCTGCACCGTCCTCGCGGTGGTGGTGCAGGAGGCCGTGCTGTCGCAGTATGAAGCCGTGTGCGAAGCCGCCGGTCTTATCCCGCAGGAAGTGGATGTCGCCAGCCTGCGCCTGTTCAACCTGTGGTCCCATGGAGCCTGGCGTACCGCGGGCTCGACTGCCGATTTTTTGTGGGTGAATGCCACCGAGGGCGGGGTCACGGCATTTATCTTTCATAAGGGCGTCTTGGTCTTCCTCCGTTCCAAATTGCAGGGGGGCGTCGGATCCAGTGGAATTTGGCCTGCCGGCTCAGAACAGTTGGGGATCAACCGGATCGTGCAGGAGTGCGCCGACTCGATTTACGCCTGTCAGCAACAGACGCCTGAATTAGCGATCAGCCAGACCATTCTGATTGCGGATGACGCCCTGGGACCAGGCTTGCGCCAGCAATTGGAAAAAGGATTAGGCGTGCCCGTGCAGGAATTGGATTGGGAACGGGTGCAACAATTCGGCGGTGGTCCGATTGCCGGGCCACGGACAAGCGCGGCCATGCCGGCGATCGCAGGGGTTGTGTAAGTCATGATGTTGGATAATCTGGCATCGGTGCTTCGCGATGTGGCCTCGCGTATCGGTCAACCGTCTGCCCGCAGCGGTGTATTCACGATTAATCTGAGCAGCCGCTATCGTTGGTATCTGGCGCCGGCACGGTTGCTGATTATGGTATTGGCGGGAGTGATCGGCGTGGCCATCCTTTGGGACATTTCTCAATCTTGGCTGGTGTGGCAAGACGTGCAAGCGCGCGAATCAGCCCTGTTGCAAGTCCAGGAGCGGGACAACGAATTGCTCAAGGAGGCGCAGCAGGAAGGCCTGGACCTTTCCGAAGCCGCCCTGCAATTGCTGCCGAAAGAGATCGAGTTCGCCAATCATCTGATCGAGAAGCGGAGCTTTTCATGGACCCGGTTCCTGACGGAACTGGAGCGTGCGATTCCTCAGCGCATTGCCGTCAACAGTATTCGTCTCGATCCCGCGAATGCGACGATCATGCTGACCGGATCGGCGAGGGCGCTGGAAGATGTGACCACGCTGACGGTGATGTTTCAAGACCATCCCCAATTTAAGGATCCCGTGTTGGGCCAGCACCGGGTGATGGGAAACGGGCTGGTCGAGTTCGACCTCACGTTGCGGTATCGAAACCGGAGCTAACGATGTTTCCAGGCCTCGATCGCCTACAATTGACCGGGCGTCAACCCTACGCGCCCATCCTTCCCTGGGTGGCTTTCGTGGTGGTCCTGGCCATCGTGAGTTACGGCATTCACGCCCTGGTGTTGGGTGCGGCGGAGGAGGAGCAGGTGCGGCTCGAAGCCGAGTCGGTCAAGGCGCGGCAGCAGTTGAACCGGCACAGGGAAGCCAAGAAGGCGAAGGCGGATCTTCAGCGCGTGTGGGCCGTCCTGCCGTTGTTTCGGGATTTTGCCCCGCTCGCCCTCGGTGTAACGGAAGAAGCCAAGCGGGATCAGGTCACGCTGCCGGCTCTGTCCTATAAGACAGAGAAGACGTCGGTACCGGATGCCACCAAGGCGGTGCTGCAGGGGACGGTGACCGGGCGGTATGAGGACTTGCGCCGCTTCCTCTACAACTTGGAGTCGGCCCAGGAACTATTGTTTATCGAGGATCTCAATCTCGTCCGCTCAGGAAACATTCAGGACCAGCAATTGACGTTCAATATCAGGATTTCGACTTATTTGCGGGGAGAGCATCTGCAATCTCCGACACCCTGACGCTCATGAACCGAGTCAGTAAAAATCAGGGGATGCTGTTGCTGACCCTCGTCGTCTTCTGGATCGGGTTGCTCATCTGGCAATTTGACCATTCGAACGAACAGGCGCGAGTCCCGTTGACCCATGTCAGTGGACAGCGAGCCACGAGTAAGACGCCTCAAGCCGCTTCCAGTGGTAATTTACAAGTTCATTTGGAGCGCTTGGCCGCCATCAAGGGCCAGCGCGAAGCCACGTTTTCCACGCCGCGCAACATTTTCGCCAGCCTGCTGCCCCAGGTGGAGCCGGTAGCGGTTCCGCCTCCGGCTCCCCGCCGAGGCCGTTCACGTGGGCCTGCTAAGGCAGCTCCTCCTCCCGTACTTGAGCCGCTCGGGGAGCCACAGGAACAGACTGCCGCTGAAGAGGAGCAGGAACCCGTGGTAGAAGGGCCAAAGGGGCCGACGCCGGAAGAAATTGAACGGCTCCGGATCGCGACCGAGCTCAACCAGTACCGCTATGTCGGCTTCATGGCGGTTGGAGGAGGATCGCAGAAAAAGAAGAACATGGCGGTGGTGGTCAAGAATGACGAGATGCATGTCGTGCAGGTGGGAGAAGTGATCGGGGGAGAAGTCCTGGTCAAAGATGTGTCGTTGAAGGAAATTACGCTTCAAGATGTGGGATCAAAAATCACCCAGGTCATTCCGGTTACGGATGATCCCGGCGCAGGGGGGCAACCCAACTAAGCCGGCGATGGGGTTGCGGGGTCCTCTCCGAAATGCCCGGGGTATCACCTATCTGGCCTTGATGTTTTCGATCGTCTTGATCGGCATTTCCGTTTCTGCCGCGGCTCGCCAGTGGACGGTGATGGTCCAGCGCGAAAAAGAAGCCGATCTCATGGCAAAAGGGATCGAAATTCAAAACGCGCTGGCGTTGTACTCGGCCTCGATGAAAATCGGGCGCATCATGACGACCGAAATCTATCCTCAGTCTCTAGCCGAATTGACGCGCACGCCCAAACCATTTTTGCGACGAGTCTATCAGGACCCGATCAGCGGGGGAGACTGGGAGTACATGCGAGCGCCCACCGGGGGCATCATGGGGGTGCGCAGCAAGAGTAAAGTCAAACCGATCAAGGAGCGTGATTTTCCGCTGGCCGTCCGCCATTTCGAAGGGCGCAAGACCTACCATGACTGGATGTTCCAGCATCCCAATCCGTCTTCCCAATCCATGCTGATGCCGCCCATGATGGGGCTGGCGCCCGGGACCATGCCGACACACCCTGGTGCACAAGGGGCCGTTCCCGGCGGCGGGACACCACAAGGCGCTCCTCTGATGCCAGGGGCTCCCCGTAACCCTTGACCCGACTCCAAACCCCACAGTATCCTGTCACGCTATTGTTTTTTCGCCTACGTTCACCATCTTGATCGGTGGATACCTTTGGCCTCGGGCCTCTGTATCGCCAAGCAGCAGGAATTCACGACATGGAACAAGACCTGACCGAATCCCCGGCTCCGGAGCTGGAAGCTCCCGTTGAAGTACTGTCTCCTGAAGACTATGTGATGGGTTTGGTGAAGAGCGCTAAGAAGGCGGCGGGCCGGCTGTCGACCCTTTCGGCTGCAGTCAAAAATGAAGCCTTGGAGGCTATGGCTGAAGGGCTCGAGGCCCATGAGGCGGAACTGCTGGCGGCGAACGAAAAGGATCTCGAACAATTCGATGCCACGCCCGAGCGCAAGGCGCTAGGTGATCGGTTGCGACTGACGGCGGAGCGTATTCGCGATATGGCTGCTGGCTTGCGTGACGTTGCCCGCCTGCCGGATCCGCTTGGCGAGATGCCCAAGATGTGGACGCGGCCGAACGGCATGCAGGTGGGCCGGATGCGGGTTCCCATCGGGGTCATCGGAATCATTTATGAGGCTCGTCCGAACGTCACGGCGGACTCGGCCGCTCTCTGTCTCAAGTCGGGAAACGTCTGTCTCCTGCGCGGCGGATCGGAAGCGCTGCATTCCAATACGGCGATTGCCAAAGTGTTGAGCGAATCAGCGGAGAAGGCCGGTGTGCCGGCCGGCGCCATCACCTTTGTAGATCGGCCGGAGCGTGAAATCGTCCAGCTGTTGTTGAAGCAGGATCAGTATATCGACCTCATCATCCCCAGGGGCGGGGATTCGTTGATGGAGACCATTGCTGAACATGCGACGATTCCGGTGCTGAAGCATGATAAGGGCGTCTGTCACACGTATGTTGATGCGGATGCCGATCCGAAAGTGGCTGAACACATCTGCATGAATGCCAAGGTGCAGCGACCCTCAACGTGCAATGCTATGGAGACGCTGTTGGTCCATCACAGCATCGCGCGGACCTGGCTTCCGCATCTCATCAAACAGCTCACGGCTGCGAAGGTGGAAGTGCGTGGTTGCGCAAAGACCTGCCAGCTCTGTCCTGAGGTCAAGCCGGCAGTGGAGGGTGATTTCGGGCATGAATTTCTTGATCTCATTCTGGCGGTCAAAGTGGTCAAACATATGGATGAAGCGCTGGAGCACATTGCCACATTCGGCTCCCGTCATACGGAAGCGATTGTGACCAAGGATTATTCCCGCGCCATGCGTTTCTTGCGCGAAGTCGATGCGGGTGCAGTTTTGGTCAACGCGTCGACCAGGCTCAATGACGGGTATCAGTTCGGCCTGGGAGCAGAAATCGGCATCAGCACCTCGCGGCTTCACGCGCGAGGGCCGATGGGGCTGGAAGAATTGACCTGTTCCAAGTTCGTGGTGCTTGGGAGCGGGCAGATCCGCGAATAAATGCCCGTGGATGTCTCGCTACAGGAGATACTGAGTCGCCCCGGTACGCTCGCCTTTCCTTCGAATCTTGCTGATGCGCCGCGCTTGCCGGCGTCATCAGCGTCGTGCCTTCGTCTGCCCACGGGACATCTCGTCGTCTATGGAAGCCATGGGCG
>CAADGJ010000202.1 GCA_900696505.1 uncultured Nitrosospira sp. | reverse complement strand
TGAACGAGGCCATCCGTTCCGTTCAGGCACAAAGTTTTGCGGACTACGAGATCATCGTCGTGGATGACGCGTCGACCGATCGCACGGATGCGCTGGTTCAGGCTATTCCACAGGTTCGATACGTACGCCACGCCAAGAACGCCGGACAAGCCGCCGCCCGAAATACCGGCGCGCAACTGGCGCAGGCTCCCTATCTGGCGTTTCTCGATCAGGATGATCTCTGGGAACCGACATTTTTAGAAAGGACGCTGGCAATCCTTGAACCGGCCACAGGCGCGGTGCTCGTCCATTGCGACGGATACCAGGTTAATGAACGAAACGATATTCTCGAGTACGACGCCGCGATGAAACATCAGCGGAGTATTACGCAATTGCTTCGCGGCGGCCACGATGCCGCTACATCCGGCTCATTGTTCCGCAAAACCTGGTTCGACTCGGTGGGAGGCTACGATGCAGCCCTCTCGATCTGGGAGGACATCGATCTGGCCATTCGACTCTATGGACCAGAACGCTTCATCCACCTCCCTGAACCGATGTACCGGCATCGGCTGTATGGCCACAATGCGTCGAGAGACATCCCCTCTCTGCGCGCACTGGACGGCCGCCGGCGATTTCTTGAGAAACATGCCGCCACCTGCCGGCCCGGCACACCGGAAGGCGAAGCCCTGTCGAACGACTGGGCCATTTATTATGCCGACCTCGGCAAGCATCACCTGCGGGCGCATGCCCGGCAAGAGGCGCGACAGGCCTTTCGATTCGCCCTGCGTCACCAACCGCTCAATTTCAAAACCTGGTCCCGACTCCTCAGATCGTACTTTGTGTAGCCTGATTCAGGCTCGCATCTTTCCTCGCGTAGACTTTCAGCTCAGTCCCATATCCCAGATGCCCGACACAAAAACAAAACGGGCGGATCAGTGATTTTTCAAGTAGACGACGACAAGGAATTGCCCTCCCGAATCGTTGCTCACACACTCGGTCCAGGCTAGCCATGAAGTAGAGCGAACCCAGGCCGGTGCGCATCGATTCGATCCTGAATCCGGCCGCTTCCAAGATCCGCCGCAACGTCGCCTTTTCATAATGAAAGAGATGGCGGGGCAGTTCCCAAGGAAACCACCAGCGACCAAAGATCTTGGCCTCCAGACTGCCGGCATTCGGGCAGAGGATGACGATCCTGCCATCCTGATCCAGAATGCGCCAGACCTCTTTCAGGAGCGGCAGCGGACCGTGCAGATGTTCCAGCACATGACTGAACAGGACCGTATCGAAGCTCCGGTCCGGATAGGCTATTGACTCTAAATCACCCAGACGTACCCGATCCCCGAAGCGGGCCTTCGCCTGTGTGACGGCCACGGCGCTCGCGTCCACCCCTGATACATCCCAACCCTGCTCCTGCAGCGAGGCGAGATTTCCCCCGGCCCCGCAGCCGACATCCAACACACGGCCTCGCCCCACCCACGGCAACAGGCCACGCCCGCGCCAGCAGCGCCACAAAAACTCAGGCCAGAGGAACATTCGCCGTACCCGTTGCCATGCTCGCCCCTGCTCCTGTGCCGGATAGCCATAAAAATCCTGGGCGATCCATCGCCTGATTGTTCCCGACCACCGTTTGGCAGCACGGCGGAGATCTCCGGCCTGGCGGGGCGCCGCATCAGGGTAATACGTATCGGGGTAATATCCGCCGATTTCTTGCCGCGTCGGACGAGGATTCAAGAACAATTGGCGGCAATCCAGGCAACGAACCACGGTGAACACATCATCGGTGACGCGGTGGGTGAGATCGTATTGGCTGAACATCGTCGCGGTCGACGTCCCGCCGCACACTTCGCAATCGATCGTCTCCATCACGTGTTCCCCATGAGGGCTGCCAGGGCAGTCAAGACGTCCAGGTGCGTAGCCAGCGCGTGTAACAACGTATCCGGCCGGGAGCCTTGCCGATGGCCTTTCGATACTGGCTCCGCGCCTCAGCCGGGCGACCGGCTCGCTCTGCGGCCGCCCCTTTCAACAGGTAGTAATTGGCCCATTCCCGATCCAGTGCGGCCCGTTGCGCAGTCGTCAACGGCGCAAACCCTTCGAGACGCATGAGAAAACGATCCCGGCTCGCCAGCACCCGCTCCCGGTGCGTCTGTTCATCGAAGGCCATGTCCCGATACCCATGCCCTCGCTGCAGTTTCGTCACCAACACCTGATCGATACACTCGAAGCTGGTCACCCGGAAGAGCCTGATCGTGAGATCGGAATCTTCCGATCCGTAGAGTTCCGGATCCAAGCGTCCAACTTGATCCAGCACGCTCTTCCGGATCAACAGGGTCGAGGGCAATGCCACATGTCCCCCGGCGAACGCCTGCACCATCGGCTCGCGGCTCGAACGGGCGATGACACGTTCTTCCAACGTCCCGTCTTCGAAGCGCACGTCAAAATCCGTGTGGACCAATCCCACCTCCGGACGGGTGCGCATGATCGCCAGCTGCGCGGCCAGCTTTCCCGGCAGCCATACATCGTCGCAGTCCAGCAGGGCGATGTAGTGCCCGCGCGCCGCTTCAATACCAAAATTGCGAGACCGGGCCGGCCCCCCGTGGCTCCGCTGAAACCATCGGATGCCGGCACTCTCCTCCAGGCGCTTCAGGACTTCTTGTGTGCCATCCGTCGATCCGTCATCCACGACGAGAATCTCCACGTCACCATGCGCTTGGGCCCGCACACTGGCCACAGCCTTGGCGACAAATGGCGCCCCGTTGAAGACCGGAATGACGACACTGACCGACTCATTCATGTCACAACCCTTGCACCCTTCAGATCCAAGATCCGGCCCGCCGCTTCGAATACTTCATCGACCGTGATCTGGCGCATGCAACTATCGTCTCCGCGCAAGCAGCTGGGATGGTAACAGGCCCGGCAATCCAGACCTTTGTAGATCACCTGCGTCAATCCGCCACGCGGCCCCCATCGCTCGGGATAGGTGGGACCGAACAAGGCCACCACCGGCGTGCCCACCGTCGCGGCAATATGCATGGCACCGCCGTCATTTCCCACGAACAGCGCGCACCGCTTCACCAGTGAGGCATACTGCAGCAGGGAAAACTTTCCCGCTACCACGATAGGAGCGCAATGCGACTTTCGGGCGACCTGTTCGGCGACCTCACGCTCCCGTTGGTCACCACCCAGCAAAATCCGGCAACGAAACTGTTCAACGAGGCGATCGCTTAGCTGCGCAAACCGTTCAGGCGGCCAGACTTTCAACGAATACCGCGCCCCCGGTTGCAGGAGCACCAGCGGCGGGCATTGGTCACCGATCAACCCCTGCTCCGTCAGCCATTGGTCCGTCACCTGCTCTTCCGAGTCGGACACAGAGACCGACGGCATACCCCGTTTGGGATCGAGACCCAACGCTCTGAGAGCGCACAGATCATACTCCACGCGATGCTGATCGACGGGGCGCGGCTTCGCCACCCTGCTGTACAAGAGTCCACGCCAGCGATGTTCCGCATTAAATCCGATCCGGATGGGTGCGCCGGTCGCGAGGCTGATGACGGCAGATCGGTCCCCATCGGTCAGGTCGATCACACAATCGAATCCCCGCTCTCGGAGACGATAGACGAACTTGCATTGGTCGGCCCATGCGCCCTTTTCAAGACAGAGCACCTCGTTCACATCCGGATTATGCGCAAGCACCCCTTCCGTCCCGCGATTGACCAACATCGTCAGCTGCGCGGCGGGAAAAGCCTCTCTCAAGGTGCGCAACACCGGCGTGGACAACAGCACATCCCCGATATGCCGCAATTTGATGATCAGGATGTTCTTCGGGCGCAGCAGGCCAGTAGCTATCATGTGCAGAGCTCACGATAGAGAGCACTGGTGGAAACTGCCGCGCGCTGCCAGGTGAAGAGCCTCGCCCGTTCGTATCCGCGCTGTCGCAGATTCTCTCTGAGATGCGTATCGGACAGGACGGTCAGCATGGCATGGGCCAATTCTTCCACATTGTTCGGATCAACCAGCAATGCTGCGTCACCAGCCACCTCCGGTAACGATGAGGTCGAAGATGTCACGGTAGGCGCACCACAGGCCATGGCCTCCAACACCGGCATGCCAAATCCTTCATAATGGGAAGGGAACACGAACAAGTCTGCACAGGAGTACAATCGACGCAAGTCTTCACGGTCGAGACGTCCCGTGCAACGAACCTCCTGCTCCAAGCCGAGCGACTGCGCCGTCGCTGTATAACTACCCTGGGGATGCTCCGCGTCTCCGACCAGCACGATGGCTCGTCCGCCCAGCTGTGAGCGGCACGCGCCCACCGCCTGTAAAAATCCCTCGTGGTTTTTTCTCGGATCAGCCCCACCGACGAAGAGAATGAAGCCGGACGAGGGAATGGACCATCGTGTCCGTACCTCCGCTCGAATCTGGTCGTCACACAGTGGCGTGAAGTCCTCCGACACGCCGTTATAAATCACCCGCACATGGTCTCGTGGAATGCCATACAGCGATTCGATTTCGCGGGCCGAAAACTCGGAGACGGTCACAACCTTGCGCGCCCGCTTCGCCGTCGCAATCGCACGGCGGGATGACCCCGCCTGCCCGAAT
>CAADGJ010000201.1 GCA_900696505.1 uncultured Nitrosospira sp. | reverse complement strand
CCGGTGGCTGTGGGCTTGGCGCTCGCCGACAAGCTGCAAGGTCTCGCCCGGGTCACTGCCTGCTATTTCGGCGACGGCGCCGTAGCAGAAGGCGAATTTCACGAATCGTTGAATCTGGCCGCCCTGTGGAAGCTGCCGGTCTTCTTTGCCTGCGAGAATAATCTCTATGCGATGGGCACCGCGCTGGCGAGGCATCAATCGCAACCGGACATCGCCGCCAAAGCCGCCGCCTACGCGATGCCGTCTCAGACGGTTGACGGTATGGATGTCCTGGCCGTCAACACTGCGACGCGCCGTGCCCTCGAAATCGTGCGAGAAGGCCAGGGACCGTTCTTCCTCGAATGCCGGACCTATCGCTTCCGGGCGCATTCCATGTATGACGCGGAACTCTATCGCTCCAGGGACGAGGTGAACGAGTGGAAACAGCGAGACCCTATTGGCACGTTCCAGCACCACATGCGCGCCGCCGGACTATTGGATGATGGCGAGTGCGAACGGCTGGAGGCATCGATCGCGGCCGAAGTGGAAGACGCCGTGGCCTTTGCCGAAGGGAGCCCCTGGGAGCCGGCCGAGGATCTGGCGAGAGACGTGTTGACCGGCGCAAAAAAGCAGACCTGAGATCTCAGTCCCGCGAAGTGAGCAGGCATGTCACGATGACAACCATGACCTATAGAGAATCGGTCCGCGCCGGATTGCGAGAGGCCTTGCAGCGAGATTCCCGCGTGTTCCTCATGGGCGAAGATGTGGGAAGGTACGGCGGCACCTATGCCTGCAGCAAAGGCTTTCTCGACGAATTCGGTCCGGAGCGCATTCGGGACACGCCCCTGTCCGAAAGCACCTTCGTCGGGGCAGGCATTGGTGCGGCACTCGGGGGTATGCGACCGATCGTGGAAGTCATGACGGTCAACTTCAGTCTGCTGGCACTGGATCAAATCCTGAACAATGCGGCGACGCTCCGTCACATGTCTGGCGGCCAATTCAGCGTGCCACTAGTGGTTCGCATGGCGACAGGCGCAGGCCGCCAGGTCGCGGCGCAACATTCGCACAGTCTCGAAGGCTGGTACGCCCACATTCCGGGCATCACCGTCCTCACCCCCGCCACCGTCACCGATGCCCGAGGCATGCTGCTCACAGCTCTCGAACAACCGGATCCTGTGTTTATCTTCGAGCATGCCTATCTCTATCCGATGGAAGGGAACCTGGAGGAAGGGCCTATGGCGGTAGACATCACGCATGCCTCGATCCGGCGGCCCGGCAGAGATGTCAGCCTGCTGACCTTCGGCGGCAGCCTGTGGAAAGCCCTGGCCGCCGCAGAACAGTTGGCGCAGCAGGGCCTCGAGGCGGAAGTGATCGATCTGCGCACGTTACGCCCGCTGGATCGGGATACCCTCCTGACCTCTGTGCGAAAGACCCATCGGGCGGTCGTGATCGATGAGGGCTGGCGCACGGGCAGTTTCGCGGCGGAAATCTCCGCCGTGCTCATGGAGCAAGCATTTTATGATCTGGACGCACCGGTCGCGCGTGTGTGCAGCGAGGAAGTGCCGATTCCCTATCCGAAACATCTGGAGGAAGCGGCGCTGCCAACGGTAGAGAAAATAATGCAGGCCGCGCGGAGTTTATACAAAGGAGCCGCCACGTGAGGGCGCACAAGAGCGACATGCTCACGGTCTGCTTCGTTTCAGGCGGAACGTCTCGCCTTGTCCACTCCCTTTTCAGTCTGGTGGCCCATGGCTGAATTCGTCATGCCCACCCTTGGCGCTGACATGACCGAAGGCACGTTGGTGCAATGGAAAAAGCGGGAAGGCGACCGCGTCACCAAGGGCGAGATTATCGCCGAGGTCGATACGGAGAAAGCAGCCATCGACGTGGAATGCCATGTCAGCGGCATCGTGGAGCGGTTACTGACCAAGCCGGGAGATAAAGTCCCCGTCGGCACAGTCATGGCGGTCATTCGCGAGGAAGGGCAACCGGCAGCGGTTCCATCCCAGACACCACAGGCCGCACCGCAGGCGATGCCCCCTCATCCTGCCTCACCATCCGCCGGCAAGACTACCCCATCGCCGTCTTCCGGCGGCCGCCTCCGCATCTCCCCGGCAGCCAAAAAACTCGCTGCCGAACGAGGGATCGATCCGGCAGGCCTTCAGGGAACGGGCCCGGAGGGAGCTCTCACGCTGGAGGATATTGCTCGCGCCGCAACGGGTACCGTCGGCGCCGCCACACCGGCTCCCTCAGCCGAGCGCCAGGCGCGCATGCGACAAACCATCGCCGCAGCCATGGCTCGTTCCAAACGCGAGATCCCGCATTACTATCTGAGTACCACCATCGACATGAGCCGCGCGTTGGCCTGGCTCGCCGCGGAGAATGGGCGCCGCCCCATGACGGAACGGCTATTGTCCAGCATCCTCTTCATCAAGGCGGTCGCCCTCGCGCTTCGGCACGTGCCTGAGTTGAATGCGTTATGGCAAGAGGGCGGAGCAGTCAGAAGCGAGCGGGTACATATTGGCACGGCTATTTCCCTGCGGCAGGGAGGCCTCGTGGCGCCGGCCCTGCACGACGCCGACCGTGCCAGCCTCGGCGACTTGATGCAACGGTTCCAAGATCTGGTGAAACGGGCCCGTGCCGGTTCGTTACGAAGCTCCGAATTATCGGACCCGACTATCACCGTCACCAGTCTTGGTGAACAGGGGGTGGAAACCGTGTTCGGAGTCATTTATCCTCCTCAAGTCGCGCTGGTAGGATTCGGCAAGGTGGTCGAACGGCCTTGGGTCGCCGAGGGGCAGGTCATGCCACGGCCGCTCGTCACCGTGTCGTTGTCGGCGGATCACCGTGTCAGCGATGGCCATCGCGGAGGACTATTCTTGGCTGAAATCGACCGGCTATTACAGGAACCGCACTCGCTATGACAACCATGCCCTCCAACGCTGATGCCCGAGAGCAGATCCTTCGTCTCCTCGGCGACATTGCTCCCGAGGCGGACCTGACCGCGCTCAACCCGGATGTCAGTTTTCGAGATCAACTCGACCTGGACTCGATGGACTTCCTCAATTTCGTGGTCTCCCTCCACCAGGCATTCCACATTGAAATCCCCGAATCCGACTATCCCAAATACATGACCCTGAACAGCTGCCTCGCTCAGGTGACCGCATCACGCCCATGACCAGCCTCGCCCCGCCTCAGTCCGACACCTGCATCCTGAAAGTCGTCGTGGGCTCGCATGCCCACGGCCTCGCAAGGCCGGACAGCGACAAGGACTTTCGCAGCGTCTTCGTGCTGCCCACCGCTGAATTCTTCCGTGTCGGCTTCAAATATCAAGGCACGAGGATGATGAAAGAGGAAGACGACGAGACCGCCTGGGAAATAGGACACTTTCTTCAACTCGCGTTGCAAGGCCATCCACTGGTGCTCGAAACCCTGGTCGCACCGGTTGTCACGATGGATGACTGGGGAGCGGAACTGCGACAACTGTTTCCGCGTCTCTGGTCGGCCCAGGCGGCCTATGATGCCTTCCTGAACTATTGCGACAATCAACGCAAAAAGATGCTGGAGAAAAAAGACGGCCGGCCGGAGAAATACGCCGCGGCTTATGTCCGCGTGCTGTTCAACCTCTGTGAACTATTGGAACGTGGCACCTTCAGCATTAGGATTTCGGAAACACCGGTCGGCGAAGTAGTCGGTCGGATCAAGGCCGGACAGTACCGCCTGGGTGAAGTGATCGACCTGGGCGAGTATTGGAGCGAAGAAGCCGCCCGTCGCCTTCGTATCTGCACGCAACAAGCACGACCGGACGCGGCGGACGCCTTTCTGCTCAGGCTACGGAAGGCCTTTCTTGCCTAGGCCCACTTCCAGACAACAGCGCCCCCTGTTCAGGGGCGGGAAGAAAAGGCGCCGAATACCCCTGGTCTGCTCTCCGGGAAAAAGAGAGGACGCCCCTCGACGCCCTCTCTCCAAGCTCCGCTCGGCGGATCTCCCTAGGACTCAGCCGCCACCCACTTCTCCCCGTGTCTCTACGATAAGGAATTCACCCTTCATTTGAGGATGGATGTCGCACCAAAAACCATATTGTTCGGTCTCGCTGATCCCTGTCGACGAATCATGTTTCACAGCCTTGGTAAACACCAAGGTCGCAGTCTTCCCTGCATCCACATGGAATGACTTCACTCCATGCGCAACGACCTCCTTTGCATCCCCTTCCTTCCGAACCGGCACGTCTTTGAGAATCCGTGAGCTGAATCCGTGCGTCATCGTTCCTTCATTGCGAAGAATGATCCTCGTCAAAGCACCGGGAGTCGTATGGCCCTTAACATGATAGCCGTCGTCTTTGATGGTCACCTCTATTTTGCCTTCATCGGCTTGGGCGAATGTCGGGAGACCGGTCTGCAGTCCAACCAGGGACATCGCTCCAAATGCAAATGGAACCCAGAACCCACGTAATGTGTGATCCGACCATTTCATAATACCCTCCTGTGGTTGGTAAGAACTTCAACGCTACCCTAACCGTGGAGAGCTCCTCGATGATCCGGCCACCATGAGTTGCCCAGGCCTACATGCAGTTCAACTCCGACACTTCTACCTCGCGCTTCCGTCCGACACGAATGCTGCCCGCTCGCACTCCCTTGGGAAAGAACAAAGCATCCATAAAAGAAAAGTACCCGCTTCCGTGTGGAGATCAGGCCTGCCGACCGAGTGAGACCCATCCGGACATCCCAGTACAACTCTCACACTGGATGTCCCGCGCCTCCCGTTCATCGGGCTCCATCGGAGCCGTGCCTCATACTGGCACCGAGATGGAAGCGCGTCCCTTCAGAACTGATCCCGAAACCGGCACAGGCGCAATCCCCGAACCAACTCTTCGCTGCACGGAAGCGGGGATTTCGATCTTATCCTGGGTTACCCTCCTTTCTATTCATAGGTTAAGCACGGTCCACTGGAAATCAATGAGGTAATTGGCACCATTGCCGCTCCCGGCCGTTGTCCCGTATCGCCCCACTGACAAGAGGATGCCTCGGGCGATTTCGCACAGGCAAAGGAACTTTCAGCCGCGTGGAGCGCTCCTCCTCCTCGACGATCGTTCTGGCATCGAGCCTGCAATACTCGAGGACAAAGTGCGACGAAAGATCAACTGAGATCACCCACATCCATCAGTAGAAATAAAGGAGGGAGGACCATGAGCGGACTTACTCGTTGGGAACCATTTCGCACGCAGTTGAATCCCTGGAAAGAATTGGAAGAGGTTCAGAAACGCTTGTCTGCCATTTGGGGTGGCGCGCCGGCAAAAGAGGGTGGGCAAAAGGAATCCATCTCTGTCGCGGAATGGTCGCCGCTGGTGGACATTACCGAGGACGACACAGAATACCTCATTAAAGCAGAGTTGCCGGAAATGAAGAAAGAAGACGTGAAACTGACCGTGCAAGACAATGTGCTCGCCATCTCAGGAGAGCGCAAATACGAGAAGGAAGAAAAAGACAAGAAATATCACCGTGTGGAACGCGCATACGGAAGTTTCCTCCGGAGCTTCACGCTTCCGGAAAATGCCGACGGCAGCAAGGTGTCCGCCGAATACAAAGACGGCATGCTCAAGGTACAGCTGCCGAAATCGGCACAGGCCAAACCGAAATCGATCGACGTGAAAATCGCCTGATCCAAAGGAGCGGTTATGTTCAAACATCCTCGCTACCTGGATATTCCCTGGGAAATGCATTGGCACCCGGAGGACACCTCCAGTCGCCACTGGTGGTTGATGGGGCTCGTGATCATCGCGGTATTGTTTCTGATCGGCGTCGGAGTCACGAGCGGATTGTGGTAGTGCGACTCGCGGATTGCTCGGTGCGGGCAGGCGCATGAACGGGATGAACTGTCATGTTTAGGAACCGAGAAGAAGCCGGTGAACTGCTTGCGCAGGAACTGGTCGCGTTTCGCAACGATCCCGACGCCATCCTGCTCGCGCTTCCTCGGGGGGGTGTCACCGTGGGATACCAATTGAGCCTGGCTCTCCACCTTCCACTCGATGTGCTCATCACCCGGAAGATCGGCGCCCCGGGAAATCCGGAATACGCGCTGGGAGCCGTGAGTGAAACCGGTGCGGTCTACTGGAATAAGGAGGCTCTATCTGGCCTCTCCCTTTCGGACCGCGATCTCGCTACTGCCGTCCAGGTGCAGCAGAAGGAGGTATCGCGGCGGGTCGCCTTGTATCGGCAGGGGCGGCCCTTTCCACACTTGAAAGACCGGACCGTCATTATCGTGGACGACGGCCTGGCAACCGGCGCCACCTTCTTTGCGTCCGTGGCGACCGTGCGCCAGGCTCACCCGCGGCGCATCATCGGCGCCGTCCCCGTCGGCCCGCGCAGCACAATCGAGGAAGCTCGCAGGCTCGTCGACCAACTGGTGGTACTCCGCGTGCCGGAACCCTTTTATGCCGTGGGCAATTTTTATCGGGATTTCGAGCAGGTCGAAGATCGTGAAGTACTGCAATATCTCAACTTGGCCGAGGAAGCATACATGTCCAGATCGTCAGGCGAGGATGTGTCTCAATGACTGGCCTACCAGCGAAGAAAAGGATGTCACGCGATGAATAAGCAACCCGAAGGCGGCCACAGTGCGCGCCGCGATCGCTTCGTCGAGGAATATAAGCACGATTCATACAAGATGCCGGGCAAATTGAAGGAGCCCACCGTCTGCAAGACTTGCGGGGCCTTGTACCATAAAGGCCGCTGGACATGGGAAGCCAAACCCGCAGGCGCCGAGCAGATCACCTGTCCCGCATGCCTCCGCATCGAGGATAAGAATCCCAAGGGTTTCTTGACGGTGAAAGGGCCATACAAGACGCAGCATCGGGATCAGGTGATGGGCATCATCCGCAATACCGAGGCACAGGAAAAGCAGGCCCACCCCCTGGCTCGTATTATGACTATTGAAGACAGGGCTGGGGATCTCGTCATCCTCACGACCGATTCACACCTACCCCGGCGCATCGGCGAGGCGCTGAAGCATGCGCACCATGGCGAACTGGATATTCAGTACGACCAGGACGAGGATTTTATCCGCATTATCTGGACTGGCTGAAAACGAGAAGTAGGAGGGTGCGCAGGCCATCGGCAATTGGACAAATCGAAGCGAGGGATCCATGGGCGAACAGCGGCGGAGACGGATTCGATGGAGCGGGGTTTTCACCGGAGGAGTTCTCGTGATGGCGGCGCTGCTGCCGATGGCCAACGCCGAAGTAAGACTGTTGCCTGGCGCGGCAGCGGATCTGGACCAGGCGACGACAACCGCCGTGCTGAAAACCTTTGAACAAGCGGATGAAGCGCTGCGGGCGCGCAATGTCGATGGCGTGATGGCCCTCTATTCAGAGCAGTACGACTACCACGGCCTGAAGAAACAAGATATGCGCAAGGTGTGGATGAATTTGCTGGATGAATTTCAGGAGCTCGCCGACGTCCATCATTTTTCCCGCATGAGTAAGGTCGGCTCTGGCTCGAAGACCATCATTGAGGTCACGTGCACCGGCAGCCTGACCGGTCTGTCCAAAACGGGCGGACTACGCGTACCGATCGACAGCTGGTACGAGGAAGTGCACTACATGACCTTGGAGGACGGGCAGTGGCGTATCCGTGGCAACGTTGGCGATTCACCCCGCTTCATGCCCTTCGGTACGTCACCGCATCCGTTATTCTGAAAGGAGTGTTATGCGCGTTCTGATCGCACTCGATTGGTCGGAACAGGCGTTCGCAGCCGTACGAGAAGTCTCATATCTGTATGAAGTGGGGGAAGTCATCCTCGTACACGGCATCGACCTGGGCATGTTTCAGTATCCGATCGTCGCCGAAGTCAGCAACATGCAGGGCTATGACGAGTTCCGCAAGGCCATGGAACAAGCCGGCCAACAGTTGTTGGATCATACCACCACGCTTCTGCCTGCACAGGGCTTGTCGATTACGCGCGTCTGTGAATTCGCCAAGCCGGCCTCGCTGATTCTGGACAAGGCGCGCGACATGCGGGCGGACCTGATTGTGATCGGGGCGCGTGGACGAGGCCGTGTCGGCGAATTGGTCCTGGGCAGCGTGTCTCACCGCGTCGCCCTGCACGCGGAGTGCACGACCTTGATCGTGAAAGAACGGGAGGGACCGGTCAAACGCGTCACGGTTGCCGTCGAGGGCCATGAGGACGCCGAGCGCATCAAGGCCTGGCTGCTCGCGCATCCCTTCAAAAATCCTGTCGATCTCACGATCGTGAGTGTGGTGCGGCCGATCCCGGCCACCGATCCCTTCAGCCTGTTCCCTTTGCAAGATTGGACCGGCATCGCCGTACGATCGGCTGAGGACTTGGTGAAAAATCTTGCTGCCTCCTTGATGAACAATCGGTATACCGTTGGTACTCAGGTGAGCGTCGGCGATCCAACGGATATCCTGACAGAGCGCGCCCATTCGGCGGACCTCTTGATCATCGGGTCTCACGGACGGAAGAGACTTGAACGCTTCCTGCTCGGCAGCATTTCGCATGCACTCTTGCACCAAGTGCCTTGTCCGGTGTTGTTGGTACGATAACCTGACGGCCGTCCGGAAGCGAGACATGAACCATAAAGGAGCCAGCGCATGAAAACGTTCAGCCTTCTCTGTGCCCTCAGCCTTGTGATTCTCGGAAGTTCCTGGGCCGCCGGACAGACCAACCGGGGCAATCCGCGCGACGGACAAGCCATCTACGAAAAAAATTGCCTGCGATGCCATGGCGAAAAGTTGGACGGCAACGGACCCGAAGGCCAGTATCTCATCGTCCGCCCGGCCAATTTTCAATCGGTGAACTCGCGCGCCAAGACCGATTGGGAATTGTTGATCACCATCGCGAACGGCGCATTGTTCAGCCCCATGCACGGCTACCGCGGGAAACTGACGGACCAGCAAATGCTGGATGTGTTGTCCTATATCCGTTCGGTGGCCACGCCTGATTTCGTCAGTTAGCCGAACAGCCTTCTCGGTGGACAATGCTCGACTGACACTCCGCTTGGGCGGGATAGCGGAAATCTGGAGCGGCACCTTGCAACTCTGAGGTCGCACGGTCATGATCGGATCCGGCGTCTTTGTGCTTCTGACCGTGGCTCGACGCGCTGGTAGCCCATGCAACGTATTCGCCCCCGCCAAATGCCGCCCTTGCGGGACGAGGGTCCCGATTCGGCCTACACCATCCTCAGCGATGGTACGACGGCCCTCCTGCGCCTGGCTCAACCGGTCGATGCCGAGGAGCTCCAACGGTTTTTCTCCCACCTGACCCCGGCCGCGACACGGCATCGCTTCTTCTCGGAATCCGCCCCACCGGCCGAGGTCATTCGCGCGCTCTGCGATCCTTCGCACCCGGAACGCAGCTTGACCGTGATCGTCCTGCGCCGGCATGACGATACGCTACGTATCATCGCATCAGGCTCTTACCATGCGCGGGGTCCGCATGAGGCAGAAGTGGCAATGGCCGTGGACGACGCGCTCCATGGACATGGTCTCGGCACCATTCTTCTCGAACGCCTGGCGCTGTTGGCGATCCGGCAAGGGTTCACCAAACTCTGGGCCATCACCCATGCCGACAATTTGGCGATGCGCGAAGTGTTCGCGACGTCCGGCTTCACCATGGAAGAACATCTCGAAGGCGGCGACATGGAGGTCGAGTTGTCACTGACCCCGACCGACCAGAGCGTGCGGCAATCCGAATGGCGTGAGCGAGTCGCGACCATCGCCTCTCTTCATCCTCTGTTTCATCCTCGCGCCGTCGCGGTCATCGGCGCCTCACGCGCGCCGAGGAGTATCGGGTACCGGTTACTCGACGCCCTCCATCACAATCGGTTTGAAGGCCGCTGTTATGCGATCAATCCCCATGCGTCCACCATTGCCGGGGTCGAGGCGTTTCCCAGCGTGCGCCACCTCCCAACACCGGTCGATCTCGCCGTGATCGCTGTTCCCAAAGAAGCCGTACTATCGGTGGTCGACGAATGCGCCGCCATCGGGGTCCGTGCGCTGGTCGTTATCACGGCCGGATTCGCCGAAGTCGGAGCAGAAGGACGGCGGCTGCAGGACCAGTTGCTGGAGAAAGTCCGGCTACACGGCATGCGTATGGTGGGACCCAACTGTTTCGGCATTCTGAACACGGATCCCGCCGTGCGGTTGAATGCCACGTTCACCTCTACCTTTCCGTGCGCGGGCTCGATCGCCATGTCGTCGCAAAGCGGCGCCCTGGGGCTCGCGCTGGTCGCCGCCTCCGAGCGATTACACCTGGGGCTTTCCACCTTCGTCAGCGTCGGCAATAAGGCTGATGTGTCCGTCAATGATCTGCTGCAGTATTGGGAACAGGACACCGCGACCAACGTCATCCTGTTGTATGTCGAATCCTTCGGCAATCCCAGGCGATTTGCCCAGATCGCCCGGCGAGTGAGCCGCAATAAGCCGATCGTCGTGCTTAAAGCGGGGCGGACCTCATCAGGCAAACGGGCCGCAGGGTCCCACACTGCCGCACTGGCCGCCAATGATGTCGCGGTGGAAGCCCTCTTTCAACAGACCGGTATCCTGCGCGCCGACACGTTGGAGGAAATGTTTGCCCTGGCGACCGGGCTTTCCGAACAACCGCTGCCGAAGGGACGGCGTATCGGGATCCTGACGAATGCCGGAGGACCGGCCATTCTCTGCGCGGATGCCTGCGAGGCGGCCGGCCTCGAGGTGCCTGAATTGTCACAAGCCACTATTTCCCGGCTGTCGCCGTTTCTTCCCGCCTCTGCCTCGCTGCACAATCCGGTGGACTTGATCGCCTCCGCTACCCCCGAGCAATACGAACAAGCGATCGTCGCGCTATTGACCTCCGAGGATATCGATGCCCTCATCATTTTATACATCGCGGTCACGGCGACCGACGTGGACCCCATCGCTGAAGGAATTGCGCGAGGAATTGAGGCCGCACGGGCACAGCAGCTGGTCAAGAAACCGGTCTCTATTGGATGGATGGTGGAAACGGATCGCGACCGCAGATTTTCGTTGCCGCACGAAACCATTCCTACGTACAGCCTGCCCGAACTCCCTGCGCGCGTCCTGGGGAAAGTTGCCGGCTACGTCCAGTGGCGCGATCGTCCTCTCGGCATGGTGCCGGACTTCGATGATCTTGACATCTCGTCCATCAAAACCGTTTGTCGCAGCGTGCTCGCCACGCGGGGAAACGGCTGGTTAACGGTCACGGAAACACGTGCGGTCCTCAGCAGCATGGGGATTTCTCTGCCGCCAGGAGGCCTGGCCACCACATCCGAAGAAGCGGCCACGATCGCCGCGCAGATCGGATTTCCCGTCGCCGTCAAACTGGCGTCGCATACGTTAGTCCACAAGACCGAGGTCGGCGGCGTACATCTCAATCTTTCCAGCAAGGCTGAGGTCCGCCGGGCGTACGACGAGATCGCCGCACGGCTCGCGCAGGACCACACGCTCGACGCCATGGAAGGGGTGTTGGTTCAGTCGATGGTCACCAATGGCGTCGAGGTGATGGCGGGGATGGTGCAGGATCCTTCGTTCGGCCCCTTGATCGGCTTCGGGCTCGGCGGAATTCACGTCGAAATCCTCGGGGACGTACGGTTCCGGATCACGCCGTTAACAGAGCTGGACGCCGCCGACCTGATACGCAGTATCAAAGGCTATCGTTTGCTCCAGGGGTATCGGGGCCATGCACCGGGCGACGTCGATGCCATCCAGGAGCTCCTACTGAGGCTCTCACGGTTGGTTGAAGAGGTGCCGGATATCGTGGAGCTCGATCTGAACCCGATTTTCGCCTTGCCGCCAGGCCAGGGCTATCGAATCGTGGATGCACGGATCAGAGTATCCGGAACGAGCTGAGACTGGCAGGTGAGAAGGGCCTGCTGCGACTCATGCAGGCAGGCGGCTCGATTCAGTCACTCTCCGCTATGACAGAGCATACACTGGGCGATGCGACCGGGCTGATGGGCCCCGCGCCCTTTGTCGTACAACCGACGGACGATCGGCTCCTGTCTCAGCGTCGGCGTGGTGACGACTCGGCTACCGAACTCATGACACGCGGTGCAGGAGTTCGTCCCGGTCGCGAGAAAGACGAATTCCCCATGGGGATTGCGGCGTGTCTGTTCCGTAATTTGAGCCAGCATCCCGCGATGCTCTGTATGGCAGCCGGTACAGGCTTGTCGTTGAACAACGAGCGGGCGGTGCCATCCCGCCACGGCTGACGTTGTACGAGCTTCGAAATCGCCCTCGTTATGGCAGCCTGTGCAGCGCGCGGAACTGGGCCCTCGAAACGGCTCATGGCACTGCGTACACCCGCCTTGCTCCGCATGATACCGGCTAAGGTCCCCCGGGGCCCAGAAGGCCGCGGGACTCCGTACGGTACCCCACCCGACCCACATCACCAACACCAGCGTCGCAAGCGCCACCACCGGCACTGCAGTTGTTGGCAGCGGATGATAGCGCATGGCTCACGACATTCCGGCAATGAACAAGGCTCCCACCACATGCAAGGCGGTGAACGCTAGAAACATCACTGTCATCGGTGCATGAATCGCCTGCCAGAGACGAAAGACCTCTTCCTGGGAAGCCATCCCGTGCAACTGCGCGTCGACGTCACTTTCCGACAGTCCTCGATGCAGAAGGTCATGCCGATGTTCATTGAGCGCTCGCAGACTGAAGGCGTGCACCAACTGGCCGACCACGCCGCTGACCACCACGATGACCATGGAGCCCATCGCGAGAATCGGAACGATCGCGTGATAGTGGGCGCCGGAGTGAATGAAAATCAGCAGCGGCCCGAGCACTCCTGTCACCATATGAACTCGAAACCAACCACGCGGCCATCGGTGTGAGGGGTTGACCCGTTTTTGGATGGGATAGACGAACACCAGCAGGGTGAGGGCCAGGCCTGCCCAGCCGACGCCATGCCCATACCCTGTGTGACCGAATGGCGTAACCGTATCCAGACTGAGCAGCGCCTCGAACGCGAGCGCGCTCAGCACCGCAGCGACCGACACCGTCATGACCGCCAGGAGGCGCGACCGCACACCCGTCATCTGCGCAATCCGTTCTTCATGCCCCGCTGATTACCGTCGGTACTTCTCAACCCCCTTGTTGCCTCCGGCATGGCAACGTAAACAGTCCGCGAACCGACCGGGGCCATGGATGCCCTTCGCTTTGGCCTTGAGATCCTGCACCAGTTGGTTGTCCTGTACTTGCGGGCTGATCGCTCCCTCTTTTCCAGCCCGGTGGCAATCCAGGCACCTGGTGGCGCCGGTCGCGCGAAAGATCAAATCACTGTGCGGATTGGACATCGTGCCGGCGTTATCGGCAATCCTGAGCACAGGCGGCCATAGTCCTTCAGATGATGGAATGCCTCGATCAGCCAGTGCATGTGCGCCATGCAGCAAGCCCGCAAGGACAAGGACCGCCGATAGACTGCAGAGTGTCACGGCGTACCGACGGTTCATGCGAGTCCGCTCCCGCAACAGGTTCGGTATCGTTCCTCGGGAATGTCCTTCATGGCCTGGTACAACTCCGCCCGCTCCTGATCAGTGATGACCTGATCGATCGACGGATAGAGGATTCGCTCTTCCTTCATGTTGTGCGACTTCAGCACGTCGACCAGCCGCTGCTCCTCCAGATCACTGTCAGGATTGTTCGCCTGCACTTTCTGGTGAATGCCTTCCAGGCACTCGCCGATGATCCGATGTTCGGTCCGCATGACCTGCGTCGGTCCTCCCTCCGCCATACCGGAGTTTTCTTCCCATTTTGGAAACAAGACATCTTCCTCCCACACGATGTGCCGCTGGAGCCCAAACTTAAATTCGACGAACGCTTCTTTCGCCTTGGCCATGTCCTTCCGTTTCTGTTGCTGGAATGTGGTGAAGAGCGCATCCAGCCGATCATGATCCTGTTCAAACGTGACACTGATCTTCTCATGGGACATGCCGTTCTCCTTCGTTATGAATGACGGAGCCTGTATTCCAAGTGACAGGCGACACAGGCTTTGAGCACATTGTTGAACTCGGGCAGAATCTGTTTCAGATCTTTCGTCGGCATCACATCGGCCAGTTTCTCGGCGGCGGCGTGGTGGGCCATGGCAAGATCGTGGTAGGCCGGCGGAAAATCAGCCGGCGCTTGCCGGGCCATAGCGTATCGATGCATAAAAAACCCCAGATGCGATTCGGTCAGTCCTTGCGCGAGGCGGTAGTCTTCGTCCGCCAAGGCCGCCACGATCGCTTGAATCGTTTCCAAATGCTGGAGCATGACGGCGCGATGTTCCTGCCGCGCATCGGCCCCGAGGGGGATGGCCGTGCGTACGTCGGGCAGGTGCACAGGGCTCACGTCGTCTCCCGGGAGCACCGGCTTCTGCTCGACGCAGCCTGTCGCGAAGACGCCCATCATCAGCAGGCAGGATACCCATGCATGCAAAGGAAGGAGCGCTGTGTTCATGCCTGCTCCTGCATCGCCTGTTCCCAATAGGCGTCCACCCGTTCCTGGATGTGGCGGATGGCGTCCGTCTGCACGGTCGGTTCGAACAGGTGCTGAAAGCGTCCCTGCAGCCGCAGGTAGGCCTCGACCGGTTTGCGCTTCGGAATATAGGTGTGGGTCACCACCCCGTTGATCGCCTCCTTCAGCGGCCACAGACCCGTCTCCACGGCCATCCTGGCGACCTCCGGCGTCGTTCCGGGATCATAGAGCCACCCGGTCGGACAGGCAGCCAGGGCCAGAAACATTTTAGGGCCGGTGAAAGCGGCGGCACGCGCGAACTTCTCCTCCAGGTCCAACGGATACCGTGGAGCGACGGTTGCGATGTACGGCGGTCGATGTGCCCGCCAGATCTCGAACAGATCTTTCTTCTCCTGAGCCGTCCCAGCGGGATGTTGCAAACCGCAGGGTGAGGTCGCCGTCCTTGCGGCATAGGGAGTGGCCGGAGACAATTGCATGCCCGTGTTGCCGTAGGCCTCGTTGTCATAACAGATGTAGTAAAAATCGAGCCGGCGATTCATGGCCCCGGAGGTTGCCGAGAGCGCCATGTCGTAGGTCGACCCGTCACCTCCCAGCACAACGACCTTCACATCTTCGCCCTGCGGCAACCGGCCCTTGGCAATCAGAATGTCCAGGGCATCCCGGATGCCCTGGGCGCCGGCCGGGGCCGAGCCCATGGTCGTGTACAGCCAAGACCCCTTGAAGGACGTGTAAGGATAGGCCGCCAACATGGTGAAACAGCCGGCGGCATTCACATACACCACATGATCCCCCAACACCTTCGCCGCGAGCCTCAAGGCTTCCAGCCCGCCGCAGCCTGCGCATAGTGCCGTCCCGGGAAGCACATGCTCTTCCCGTGGAATCTGCTTGATCTTCTTAAAAGTCTCGCGTTGCCACGTCATGGGTCTCAGCACTCTGTAGGGTCATCTACCGTCACGGCCCACTGTTCCAGCCACCATCTGCAACTGCGTCATCTCTCGATGCTCCTCGGCACTGTACAGCAACACCGGGCCGCAACCTCTTCCGGCGACTCCAGCCTCCGCCGTCTGTTCGAAGATGGCGTGAAACATCCCTTCCGAAAGATGCTGACCTCCCAGTCCGCCGATAAAGGAACACAGCGCTCCTGGTCTGGCTGCCTCATGGTACAAACAGGCGGCGACTTCTCGATAGAGGATGCCGCCCTGTCCCGGAGCCACGTTCTGATCCATGACGGCCACCGCCCGCCGGCCACGCAGCGCCTGCCGGATGGCGTCAGCGGGCCAGGGTCGGATCATGCGCAGCCGGAGAAGTCCGACTCGTTTGCCCTGCGCCCTGGCTGCATCGACGGCGGCCTTGCCTTGGCTGGCGCCCGCATTGGTCATCACCAGTACATCCTCCGCCTCTTCGAGGCGATATCCTTCCACCACATCGTAACGTCGGCCAAAGAGTGCCTGAAACGAGTCCGCCGTCTCCCTGTGTACCTCCAACGCATTCCGGGCCGCGAGATGCATTTGGTGTTTGAAGTAGGCGTAGGGAGTGCCGCCGATCACCGCCACACCAAGGGCATGCGGTGATGAGGCCGTGAACCCGAGGTGGGACGGGCGAAAGGGCGGCAGAAACCGTCGCACCGTATCAGGATCGGGCAGGCTGACCGGCTCACGCGTGAACGAAAGCGTAAATCCATCCAAATTCACGATGACGGGCAACATGACCCGCTCATCTTCTGCAATCCTATAGGCCATCAGGATCGAGTCGAGCACCTCCTGGCAGGTCTCGGCGTGAATCTGCAGAAACCCGGCATCGCGCGCCGCGAGCACGTCATTGTGATCCGCTTCCAGTGTGATAGGCGCAGCCAAGGCCCGTGAGACATTGACCAGGACAAGGGGAGCGCGCCACCCCGAGATGGCATAGAGCACCTCGAAGGCATGGAGCAACCCCTGGCTCGAGGTAGCCGTAAACACGCGCGCCCCCGTCACCTCTGCCGCGCCGGCCGCCGTCATCATCGAATGCTCGGAATCCATGCTGACGAATCTGGCAGCCAATTCTCCGCGCTCGCACCACTTCGCCAAGGCCTCCACGATTTCCGTTTGCGGGGTAATGGGAAACGCCGGAATATAGTCTACGTCGGCCAAGCGGGCACCCCAGGCAGCCGCCAGATTTCCAGTCATCATTTGGCTGTCCATGCCACCCCGCCTTCCTGCTCCCTTTCCGCAACCAATGCGTGGGTCGGACATTCATGGATGCAAATTTGGCAGCCTTTGCAATGGGCATAGTCCACAACAGGCCGATCGTCGCGGTTCATGGCAATGACGCCGTCCGGGCAATAGGCAAAACAAAGCCAGCAGCCGTTGCACTTATCTGCGATTAACACCGGCCGAAAGGTGCGCCATCCGCCGGTCTCGCGCAGCACCGAATTACCCGCAGCACTGATCCTCGCCGTGCCCTTCGTCGGGGGCTCATAGGCCGGGCTGTGAATCGACGTCGTACCGGCGGTCCAGCCCTGGCCCTTGTGTAATGGAGCCGGCTCGACCGTCTCATAGCATTGCTTTGCCACCGTGAGATTTCTCTGGATCACCGGCTCTGGCAGACCGAGATCTTCCAGTTCCCGGCCGATAGCTGATCGAAGGGACTCCCAATCCAGCCCCACCAACCTTGCCGCGACGGCGCCAAGTAACGCGCTGATCGCCTCGCGCTGCCCCAGCTGTTGCAGCGCGATCCCTGTCACGTCGCGCGCTGTTACCTGCAGGGGTATGGGGACATGGGCGCGCAGGGCTTCCGTACTCAACGACGTGTTCACAAAGAGGACCGTCCGATCGTCAGCACCCTCCAACACACGCGCCGCTACATCGTCCAGCAGGGTCGCATCAGCCACCACGATGACATCCGGATGGGCGATAGCTCCCCGCTCGCGGATCGGTTCTCGACCGAAACGGGTGAATGCGGCAACCGGGGCCCCTCTCCGTTCTGCGCCATAGATCGGACAGTCCTGCGCGACATACCCGCTCATGAAGGCCGCCGTCCCAAGAATGCGGCTCGCGGTCTTCGCGCCCTGCCCTCCACGCCCATGAAATCGTACGGCAACCATCTCACACTCGATCTGCCCGCTCCTTCTTGAACGCTTCCTTTCCAGCGGCCAATGCGGCGGCGATCGTGGCTTCCGTTTCCTTGAGATATCGTTTGGCCTCATCCATCGTGTGTGCAATGTCCGTCCGGATTTCTTTGGCCTTCTCCAACACATCCTCTTCCGTCCGGCGCGCGTATCCCTTGATCGCCCGGCGGGTTTCCTCGCCGGAATGGGGCGCATACAGGATGGCTGCCATTGCCCCGAGCATGGCCCCACTCAGAAAAGCGATCGAGACGCCCAGCCCACAATTGTGATCGTGATCCGCCATGATGACCTCTCCTTCCCCATCCATGTTATGTAGGACCTGAGACGTTCCGCTCTATCCTCAGAGAAAGCAGAGGACGTGCCAGGCCAGTGAAGCGCGCGAACCGCCAAGTCACAATTTTGACAAGGGTTTCACAGGGGCAGCGACAGGTTGCGTGTGAGGCGGCTGTCCGTTTGGGGAATTACAGAACCGGGCGAGAACCAATAGTGGCGCAAAACGCGCCAGCTGGAGAAACGTCCACTGTAAAAGGATGGACTCTGCGGGCGGTCAGATCTTACTGCGAACCCACCGCACGATATCTTGAAGACCCAATGCGCCTGGCTGGCGGGCCAGCTCACGGCCTCCCCGCAGAAGCACCAATGTCGGGATACTGGAAATGCCGAACCTCGCGGCTAACGTCTGTTCTTCTTGCGTGTTCACTTTGGCCAGCCGAACGTGAGGTTCCAGCATCTGCGCGGCCTGCTCATAGGCCGGAGCCATCATTTGGCAGGGACCACACCAGGAAGCCCAGAAATCCACCAGCAGAGGAATCTCCGCCCGCTGCGCGTGCAGATCAAAATCCTTCGCCGTCAGGGCGATCGGATGACCAGAAAACAACGGCGCATGGCATTGGCCACAATGAGGCTGCTGCGCCAGACGAGCCGCGGGCACACGATTGACGCTCCGGCAATGCGGGCAGACCAAGTGAATCGATTCCGTCACTGCGTCACCTTCCCGCCGCAAGACTCCGCGCTGTTACCGGTCACACCGTTCCCCTTCACAGCGCCCGCTCCCGCTTCCCATGCCTCGATGGCCCATGCCACCCATTTCTCCTCGCATCCCCCTGTGCCCCATGCCTTCGGGCGGCCCCATTTCTCGACCCTGGCCATGCTCCTTCGCGAAGGTCCGTTCATACTGGATCACGGCCCATATGTCCTCGTCCGTCAATTGGTCGGCAAACCCGATCATGCTGGTGCCCGGCGATCCATGCTTGATCACCCAAAAGATTTCTCCTTCCGTACGATGGCGCCAGAATCCGTGATGCTGGAAGTTACGAGGCGCAGGACTCAACTGAGCTGCCACCGGCCCATTCCCATCGCCTTCCGAACCGTGACAATTGATGCAGGTCCCCTTGCCGGTATAAAGCGCCTTGCCCCGCTCGATCGTTTCGGCAGAGTCCGGCAGAGGATTTCTCAGTTGCCGCGCCTCGGCTATCCGGTCGGCCGGAACTCGCGGCTGCATCACATCATGTCCCATCGCCATGGGATCGGAGGACATGACTGATTCAGACGACACCACCGGCATGGTGGCCAACAGACTGACGAGAATGATGAGGTACCGTTTCACAGCCAATCAGAAATCCAGCTCCGCCATCTTTCGATGGAATCGCGTGATCACATTGGGATCGGGCGTAAGCCGGATTTGCGCCTCATCCTTGCCTCTGTAGGGAAGCAGGTTCAAGACGTACCGGAGACTTTCCAGTCTGGCGGCCTGGTTGTCGTTCGCCTTCACGATGATCCAGGGACTGAAGGTCGTGTGCGTCTTGCTGAACATTTCCTCTTTGAACCGCGTATAGGAATCCCACATCTCTTGCGCCTTTTCGTCGACCGGGCTCAACTTCCATTGCTTGAGCGGATTCTGCCGGCGTGCATCGAATCGTTTGGCCTGCTCCTCTTTGGAGATGGAAAACCAGAACTTGATGATGGTGACCCCGTCTTCGTACAACATGTGTTCGAATTCCGTGACCTGCTGCAAGAAGCGCTGATGCTCCTTCTTGCTGCAGAATCCCATCACCGGCTCCACTACCGCGCGGTTGTACCAACTGCGGTCAAAAAAGACGATTTCCCCTTTATTGGGCAGTTGGCGGATATACCGTTGAAAGTACCATTGTCCGCGTTCATCATCGGTCGGTTTGGGTAACGCGACGACGCGCATGGCGCGCGGATTCAGATGTTCGGTGAACCGGCGGATCGTCCCGCCTTTCCCGGCGGCATCCCGCCCTTCGACGAGAATCGCAATCCGCTGGCCATCGGACTGGACCCAGCGCTGCAAGCGAACCAGTTCCACCTGCAACTGCCGCAATTCCTGCTCATACAGCAGCGTCTTACGCACCTCTTCCAGATCGACATTCTTGCTCTTGATCAATTGGATCAGACCTCTCGGCGTATTGATGCGCCGGAGATCGTCTTCGGTCAGTGCCTTCCCCGCCTCGCCGATCAATCCGGCGGCCATCCCGTCGCCATTGGTATCGGCCACGTGATAGCCATCGCCTTGCCGCGGCACGGCAGTGGGGATGATCTCCAATTCATCTTGCGACGAGTCCTTCTGCGCGAACACTTCCGCCGGCTCTGTCCCCGCGCGATCTTTTTTACCCTTCGATTTGCCGTTCGATTGCCCATCAGCTGCCATGCGCGTATCCTCCCGCTGCCTGCATCAAAAGGTGACGTTCCGATCACGTTCGGCCACGGCCTTGATGTAGTCGGGCATGCCTTTGATCGCCGCGCCTGCCACAAGATCCGCCGCACCGATCTGGCGCGCCACGGCACAAGCACCGCACACCCAGATGGGAATCTGTGCCGCCTGAACCGCGGCCAAGAGATCCTTCAACGGCGTCAGATTGACGCCGGTCACATGATCGGCTGTGCCTTTGCGCCCCAGCGTCACGGCCTCGTTCCACAGCCACAGCACCACATCGTGGCCCTGCTCCTTGGCGGTCTTCGCTGCCATGAATGGCAAGGTCGCCATCGTTGGATCGTCCGTCCCTCGGCTGCCGGAAATCATAAACGTCGCCATGGAATCCTCCGTCCTGCGTCTCGAACAGCTCACGAGATTCATGTCACGTTGCGATTATTTTGCCAAACTTCTCACGTAGGCGATCAACTGCCATACCTGCTCATCCGGCAACCCGGCAAAGGACATCATGCCGGTCCCGGGTGACCCGTTCTTGATGATCCAGAACAATTGGCCATCAGGCAGATCCT
>CAADGJ010000200.1 GCA_900696505.1 uncultured Nitrosospira sp. | reverse complement strand
TGAATCGGCTCTGACCGGCATACCAGTTTCGCCATGGAAGCGCGATTGATAAGGCCGGACGCGGACGATTGAAGCGCATCGGGCAGCAATTTGACGGCCCGATCGGTCTGCCGCCCTTCTGGAATGCTCAATAGGCGAGAGCCGTCGCCGAACACATGGGCCAAGCGTCCATGATCGTCGAGTAGCAACCCCGAGACATGGCATTGGGCCAAAATGCTGTCGTAAACCGAGAGCAGCCGGCTGTCTCCACTTTCTACCGCTTCAGTGCGGGGGCGAGTCCGTCTCGCCGTCGGCTGTATGTTGGCGATCTTCCTGACCATCGGCGAATAGGGCATCGTTCCTCCGGGCAGCTTGCGGAAGACACGGAGACGAGGATCCACCACCGCAAAATCATCGTGCAGCGATCCGATCCCCTCGCTCACACCAAGAAGCAAGATGCCTTCGGGATTCAAACAAAAACGAAACGTACGCAACGCCAACTCTTGTGCGGGTGTGTCGAAGTAGATCAACAAATTGCGGCAGCTGATCATATCGAGCCGGGTAAATGCCGGATCAACGAGCAGGTTGTGGGGTGCAAATACCACCATCTTTCGCAAAAGCGGAGCCACGCGGCCACTCTTGCTGGTCACCCGCACTACATATCGTTCAAACAGGTTGGACGGGATGGCCGCGAGTTCCTCTTCGGCATACGTTCCAACGCCTGCGGTTTCCAGGGCCGGGCGATGGACATCGGTGGCGAACACTCGAAGTTGCCCCTGATAGTTCTGAGCAGTGGCGGCTTCGTGGAGTAACATCGCTAATCCATAGGCTTCCTGACCCGTCGCACAACCCGGCACCCAGCATCGTATCTCCTGCTGTTCAATCCGGGCACGCACGAGCTCGGGAATGATTTCAGCCCGGAGATGTTCAAACACGCGCGTATCGCGAAAAAATGAGGTCACGCCGATCAGCAGGTCATCGAGTAGAGCTTTCGATTCCTCCCGATCTTCCGATAACAATGTGAAATACGCTTCAAGATCGGTCACGGCGCACATCCCCATGCGACGCTCTAACCGACGAAGGATGGTTCCCTGTTTATACAGTTCGAACTCGATCCCGAATAATGTTTTCAAATGCGCGAGAATTCTCTGATAGGTCGTTATCCGGCCGCTTTGCCCCGACAGATCAAATGTCTCGGGATTCTTGAGCCACCAATAAACTCCCATTGCGAGCGCACTCGGATCTCCCACGAGGTGCGGCCGCACGGCGTCCAAGGCACTGCTGGGCATGCCTTGAAACTCCGCCTTATCAGGGTCCTGCACAAATACAAATCCACCGGCATCCGCCAACGTCTGTAACCCGCGACTGCCGTCCGATCCGGTGCCGGTCAGTACCACGGCGGCAGCGCGTATCCCAAACGCAGTCAGGCTCCGGAAGAAATGATCAATGGGTTGATGCAGGGGAAGATCGCCGCGCGCCTCCAACACCAGCCGTCCGTCCTGCTGCGTGAGCAACTTGCCGGGCGGGATCAGGTAACAATGGTCGTGCAGCAACGCCTCGTTATGTTGTGCCTGACGCACCGGCATGTCTGTATGCCGCGCGAGCAATTCCTGCATATGGCTCGGGTAGTCTGGACTGAGATGCTGGATGACCACAAAGGCTGCGCCGGGCTTTGCCGGAAGAGTCCCGAAGAAGCGTTCCAGTGCCGCCAGCCCTCCCGCCGAGGCGCCAATCGCTACCACACGCAGTTGGTCCACGGGGACGGCTCCATCGCCGAGGACCGCCGGGCTCTCGACCTCTTCAGGCGCAGACCTCTGATCGCGGGGTGAAGATACGTACTCGTCAGGTGAGTTAGATGCCGGCATGGCTCCCCCTCGAAATTGAGAGACGAACTAGCAGACTGGCTCTGATCGGGGAGGTGGAGGCTGCCCAAAATAACGGGGAGCACGAGCCAAGCAGGTGGTGACCTCCCTCAAAAATGCGTGCCTACCATAAGCAATTTGGCTTACTCGGTCAAGATCAAAAATAGATTATTCTATTAAGTAGAACCTCTGTTTACAGGACTATTGCCGCACACGAACCTGTTGAACAGGTGAGGACCATTGGCCAGACGGACGCGGACAGAATGAGCAGACCATTGTTTGCAGCCGCCGGCTGAGCGGGCCCTATCTGGCTATACGGTGCCCTTCTATTGACGACTGGCCACCCAGCACGTACAACATACAGGCAGCAGCCGGCTCGGCGCGTATGAGGCTTCATATGTACTGGTTCGCAGCGATCGCCATGACCATTTTCTCCCTGCTCACGGCCTGCGTCTCGACCCCTTCGCCGGACGCAATGAAACACATCGCTGAACGCAATCGTTGGGAACTTGCCCACTGGGGGAACCAGGTCATTCCGTACGAAGACGATGGAGAAGCGGTGATACTCGGCTTCAAGGATGGGAAAGTCTCGGGTCATGCTGGATGTAATCGGTATGCTGCCGCCCTGACGTTCGGCCCCAAGACTGGTGAGGTTTCGGTATCACACGGCATCACCACGCGCATGGCCTGCGAACCCAAGCGCATGGAGTTTGAGGCGGCGTTCATCCGTGCGTTTGAAGCCTCCGTCCGGTATCGCCTCGATGGGGAAAGCCTGTTGTTTGAGAGCGCCATCGCTCAGCCGATGGAGTTCTATCGACGCCCCCCGGAATAATCCCTCTCTCTCTGATTTCACATCGAATCTGTCCTTCGCGTATCCCTTCCGATACGACAGCGTATCGCTTGTGATACGACACTCAGAAGAAGCACATCGATTCTGACCGCTGGCATTGGTCCCTGCTCTCAAAATAGGCCGCTGCGTTTACATCCATTCCATAAACCCACCGGGCACCGCTCTTGCTCGATACATGGGTGAACTTGGAATCCCT
>CAADGJ010000199.1 GCA_900696505.1 uncultured Nitrosospira sp. | reverse complement strand
GTGGCCATCAATGACGGCATGCCGGTTGACGTGACGCGTACGACTGCGCCGACTGACTTCGTACCGGCAACCGGGAACAGGCAGGAAAACTGTCTCGGTGCCGGCTGCGACAACCAGCCGTTAAATCAGGGCCAGCCCGGCAACCGGAACAGCAACGCGATGGATGGCACCACTCGCTGATCCGGGGGACTCCCTCCTGCGCAGGGAAGGGGGACCCATTGGATCCTCCTTCCCCATTTTCACGCCGCTCGTGCTGCTGGTGTCTATCATCAGATAGGGGCCAGGCCAGGCCCGGCCCTCGGGTCTCGAAACGTTGTGGGGTACGGGGGGATGTGCCGATGCGGGGCGCGCACGGCGAGTTGTCGTTGTTGATTAACAACAAGGGTGTCGCGACCACACTGTTTACAAACGAATCGTGATGCTGCTTCGCCCGGAAACGGGGTCCAAGCTCGTCACCATCTCTCTCACCTTGCGCTCCACCACCGGCTCGATTCGCTCACGAAGAATCCGTTCACAGGAAAGAAACATCGCCTCGTGAACCTGCCGTAACAATGAGCGTCCTTCCGGTGATTCGGCCAATCGCCTCTCAGCCGGTACCGATCCCTGCCTCGTCAACGTCACTTCGATTTCATCCTGAGACAGATGCACCTGGACATTGGCATAGTTGGATCGCATGAACTCAGTGTGAAAGTTCAGGATCGTCATCATGAGCGCATACTCGAGATCGGCTTTATTGGTGCTTCTTTGTGCCATGCTCTGCTCCCCGATAGTCTGAAGACGAATCGCAACCTGCCGATGCCGCTTACGTGCGGAGGCTGTCAAACCGGACAGTGACCACTCGCTTCACACTGTACCATGAAATCGCATCCCGGCCGATGCACGGTGAAACGACACGCGTGGGACATGCCGGCCTATGAAGTCGCCAGCCATGATGAAGCCTCGGGGCACATGGGGCCCCGAGGCTTCCGTGAGGCTAATAGGCCTTGCTGAAGGCCGGTTCACCATCATGAGTCCAGAGCTTTTGCGCTGCGGACCACCACCAGCCCTTCTTAGTCAAGACCGCCAGGAATGTATCGACGTCAGCATCGGTCACATCCCCTGTCGCCATGAACCGACAACGATACCAGTTCACCATCATCAGATCGGGACTGACGAACCCCGGCCAGACCTTGGTTCCCCGATTGGAGATGAACTCGCATTTAAACGGCCCGAACTCGCCGTCCGGAAATTTCGGAATGCCTTCTTCGGTGACGATGTACATGTCCACACCGACGAGCTTGATAACTTTCTTCTTCCGCGTCGCTTTCGCTGCTTCAGAAAACGTTGTTGCCATGGGCGCTTCCCCTTTCTTTATCAATGGCGGGATTCTCAGGCTTTCCCCTGCATCTTGTCGACGATGGCTTGAGCATATTCGTCGGTGGTGGCGGTTCCGCCTACGTCGTAGGTGACATGTTTGCCTTCATGGAGGACCGCGAACATGGCTTTTTCGATACGATCAGCCGCCGCAGTCTCCTTCAACCAGCGCAGCATCATGATGCCGGACACCAACACCGCCGAAGGGTTCACCTTTTTCATCCCCGCATACTTCGGCGCTGACCCGTGCACCGCCTCGAAGATCGAACAGTTGTCCCCGATATTGGCGCCCGGCGCGAAACCCAACCCTCCCACCAGCCCCGCGCAGAGATCCGTCAGAATATCCCCGTACAAGTTTGGCAGTACCAGACAGTCGAACTGAGCGGGATTCCTCACGAGCTGCATGCAGCAGTTGTCTACGATGACGTCCCCGGTTTCGATTTCAGGATACTTCTTCGCGGCCTCGCGAAACGCATCCAGAAACAGCCCGTCCGTCATTTTCATAATGTTGGCTTTGTGCACACAGTACACCTTCTTCCGACCATTGGCTCTCGCCCACTGAAACGCAAAGTCGGCAATGCGGTAAGAGCCTGGCCAGGTGATGACCTTCAGGCACTGCGCCACTTCGTCGGACACCATATGCTCGATGGCCGCATAGGAATCTTCCGTGTTTTCCCGGAAGTTAATGATGTCGATCTTGTCCCAGGGGCGCTTCAACACCGGAATCAGCTTAGCCGGCCGGACATTGGCGAACAGGTCGAACACCTTACGCAACGTCACGTTCGCGCTTTTGTGCCCCGTCCCGACGGGCGTCGTCGTCGGGCCTTTAAGCGCCACCTTGTTTTTCGCAATGTTCTTGATGGTCTTATCCGGAAGCAAGGTGCCGTACTTCTCCAAACATCCCAATCCGATCTCTTCGTATTCCCATTTGATATCGACACCGCTCGCGTCAATCACCAGTCGCACCGCTTCGCAGATTTCAGGGCCGGTCCCTTCTCCCGGAAGCATCGTGACTACATGTTGTGCCATCAGAGAACCTCCTTGCGTCACCAGGGGGTAACCGGACCATCCGTTCCCCCGCTCGCACAGACATCATGTGCAAAGGCGATTCCACGGCGTAGTCTTGCCCGTGCGGCGGTGTCTGCCGCATTTTTCAGTACAATTCCCGTCTCCGGCGTCCGTGCAGGTCGGTCCCTTGGTATGGGAACGGTGCGATCGTGCACAGACACACACTGTACGCTGTGTGCCTGTGCATCTGTGCTCAGCAGGATAAGCGGACACTACGGTTGGACAAGTGCCTGGGCGGGAAACGTTTTTGCCAGAGGCCGGCAGTAACCGGCCAGTTGGGGAGATCCAGTCACGGCCACCACCCCATGGGGCCCGGCAGCCTGGACCGCACGCCTGAATGCGGCTTCCGTACTGTCTACCACCTCAGCGGCGACCGAAGAGCAGGTTCGCCATTGTTCGGCAATCGCGTCGGGCGGCACGGCCCTATCTTGTGGACCGCCGGTCACGATGAGCCGGTCGGCTCCCGCTCCGGCAAGAGCGCGCAACACCTGTTCCCATTGTGCATCCCGCGCCAGGGATACGAGCAAGACACTGCGGCGGCCCTCGAAGGTCGTGCGGAGAATAGTCGCGAGCCGCATTGCCGCCGGGGCGTTGTGCGCGCCATCCAGAAGCACCGCGGGCGTGCCGGACAGCACTTCACAGCAGGCTGGCCATTCCGTCTTCTCGAATACCCGGCCGATCTCGTCCGGATCGATGTCCGGAAGCAGTCCTCGCTTGCGTAACACGTCATAAGCCATGAGGGCATGAGCGGCATTGGCGGCCATGAATGCCGCAGGCGACCGTAGTCGCAGCTGTGGATGCGTGGACGCGCCGACCCTTACCGTACAAAGTCCCGCATAGCCGTCACGGATGAACTCGGTGACTTCATAATCCTGCCCGCTGAGTAGCACGGGTGCCTTGAGCGCCGCGGCTCGAGACAGGACCACGGCCCGCGGCCCCTCCGGCATCGGGCCGCACAGCACCGGCGTAAAGGGTTTGATGATGCCCGCCTTTTGGCCGGCAATCTGCTCGAGCGTGTCCCCGAGCATGTCTGCGTGGTCATATTCGACGGTCGTAATGACCGCGAGCTCAGGCGCGATGACGTTGGTGGCATCCTGCCGCCCGCCGATGCCGACCTCGATCACCGCATAGTCCACTTTGGCCGCCCTGAACGCGAAAAAGGCCGCCGCGGTCAGGAATTCGAACGGAGCCAGTTGAAGGCCGTGCACGTCCAGAAACGCCTTGACGTGGTTACAGGCATCGACCAGCTCATCTTCGCCGATGGGCTCACCGTTGATCGCAATGCGTTCCCGGAAATTCGTGACATGCGGGCTCGTATAGACGCCCACCGTCAATCCGGTCGCCCGTATCAGCGCACCGATCATGCGGCTGACCGTCGTCTTTCCATTCGTGCCGGTCACGTGGATCGAGCGATAGGCCAAATCCGGCCGCTTGAGTTCATGCAGGCAGCGAGCGACCGCTCCCAGGCTGACGGTGCCGTCGGACGGCTGCCCCCGCAGGATGCAATCGACTTCAACGCCTCGCAAAAATTCGGTCACTTCGGCATAGGACGAGAACGGCACGGTCCAAGACGGAGGACAGGTCTTCGTTCGTCTACCCCGCATACACACCTCCCTGGCTGGGGACAGTTCAATGCCGCTGATCAGGCCTGCGGGACTGGCGCTTCACCCACCTGTTCAGCCATATCCGCGACGACAAACCATTTGCCGCCATCATAACGGTAATATTTGGCCTCGGCCGGCTCGCAGGCGATGAGTAGCAGCCACCGGTTGTTGAACAGTTTCTCCAGGAGCGGCTGCCGTTCGATGATGGCGCTGAGGCGTTCCCTCGGCGCCTCGATGATGGCCGTGAGGCGCATCGGCTCGTGGTAAGGGGCCTCTCCACACATGACCGTCTGAGTCGGCAAGCCCATCCGAAGGTCGCTCTGACTGCCCGTCATCACGCCGATCCCGCCGGTCACGTTATGATAAATCTTGCTCCCGCTGCCGAAGACCTCGGGGGATACGGCGGAAAAATAGTATTCCATATTGATCCACTGCGCGACGATCAAGGGCGCGGTCATGATGATTTCGAGCAGCTTGCCGTCACCATCCATGGCATGGTCGTATGAGTGCAGGAACGAGCGGCCGTTCAGATCGGCCTCCCGCGTCAATCGCCTGCTGCCTACGATAAAGACACTATTGCGCGACAAGCCCCATTCGGGACGCACCTGAGCCCAATCCACGCTGCGCCGTTCGAGTTCCTGCCGAGCCGCGCGCGTTCCCTCATGCGATTCGGCGGCCGTCAAGGCCACCCAGCGTTCGGCCGCCGCTTCCCCGCCGGCCTCATGAACATCGTCCAGGATTTGGGCAAGTTCCTTTCGATGAGTTGAGGGGACATCTTCGAGATCGGCGACCTGAACCCGGTCGGTCGTCGTATCGTGGAGGGCGGCGACAAAATGTGTATCCGGAGGGATCGTCAACCCTCTCGAGGCCAAAATCTCGCGAACCTGCGGGCGATTGGCCATCATGGCAAATGCGCGCGCGTTGGGAAGTCCCTGTCCTCCACCGCAAGCCCCGCAATCCAAAGACGACTCATACGGATTATTTTGCGAGGTGCTGCCGTGACCGCATAGCACGACCAATCGAGCGAAGGATCCGGTGAGGCCCATCAGTCGCAGCGATGTCTCGACGTAGTACGCCTGCTCATTGACGGTAAACCCGGTCCGGGTAATGCGATCGAGTCGGGAGCGAGTCCCTCGATACGTCAGCCGGCATTCGCGGCGCAGCGTGACCAGTGCATCCGTTTCCTCTGTGGAGGAGACACCCAAGAGCCGGCCGAGAGCCCCGGGATGCGAGGCGGATTCCTCATCTTCCTCGAGTGCTTGACGCCGGACCTCATCCAACACAGCTCCTGTGACCAGGCTTCCAGCCCGTTGGCCATGTTTCCTTAACCACCAGGCAATCTGCAGACGTTGTTCGGCGGCAAGCATGTTCTCCGCGTCGGCGGACGAAAACTTATCGACCGTCAAGGTGGTGGCGACCGGCGGCACGACCCAGGATTTGACCCAGGCGGCAAATCGATGGTACCAGCGGGGGCAGAGCGTTTTCCCGAGGAAGGGCAACAGGAAAAACCAGCCGAGTGCCTCGACCATGACGTAGGGCGTGACCACGTTGTGCTTCAAGTCGTGGAGCAGTTCGTGGCCTGCCTTGACGAGATGGCTGCTGTGCTTGCGGCGTTCGGCCATTGCGTCCTGATACGTCCTCGGCACCTCCCTGATGAGGTGTTTCGGTTTCAACAGGACCGGGCAGAGCGGCAGTTCCCGCTGCTCGTCCAACGAACGATAGGAGAACGGCACGCCAAAGAACCCCGCGAATCCGTACGTTTCATACCCCCCGCGATTCTCGAGATGCCTCCGAAACACCTCGGACCGTACATCGATGCAGAACACGAACTGGGCGACTGGTCGCGCCGTCATCGCGCCCGGCGCGGCGATCCGCGCGTCCTCACCTGCTGGCAGCTCGAGTTTGCGCAGCACCTCGCATTGATGACTGCGTTCGAATGCTTCCAGCCATGCCACACGCTGTTTAGCCGGAGTAAACTCCCGCATCCATCGTAACAACATAGCGAGGTCGCCTGGCGAAGTAGACGTGATCTCGTGGACCGGCACGGCGAGCGCGCCCGACAGGCTCACGAGATTCTGGGCTTCCACCCTGTAGGTTCGCTCACCGGCAGGCTGTTCCTCAAACCACCGCCGGCAATCCTGTTCCCAGGCGGCTGGATCGTATGACCGGCCCGCTCGCTGGAGGCGGGAGGCTTCAGGCAGCAAAGCTGAAGGAAGATCCCCGGACATCGAAGCTCTCCTGAACCAGAGCGTGTATGGATACCGTTTCCCATACTCCAGCACTGCGCTGGCCGTTCCCTCGCACCCCAGCGAGGCACGGCACGCGGTCGCGACAAGCTCGCGTTCATAAAACAGCCGGACGGCAAGATACTTCACAAGATCGATGCGATAGACCGACTGCCAGACGTGCGCATCCTGGTCTTCCCGCCACTTGATAAATCCCGCCCAGCCTGGCAAGGCGGCCAGGTGGCGCGACAAATACGATTGCCAGATTGCGTGGGGGATGTGAAGCATCTCCAGCGACTCCAACAGGACGTCTTCAGGGCGGTCGGCCAGCGCCGCAATTTTTGATGCCGCCCGTTCCACCCCCGCACACCTGAGACTGAAATCGTATCGCGCGGCAGCTTTCCATGCGCGGAAAAATGTCTCTTCCCGCTTCGGCATGGGCCACGCCGCCTCCCCTTCGTCGCAAAACGCCGCGCACCATTTGATCATCTGGCGGTTGATTTCATCCGTGATGGTGACGCCGAGCGTTCGATCGCACCAGTCGGCCATCGTGCTCTCACAAGGCCATTCCCCGGGGACGTACTGCAAACCCGCCGCCCTCTCCGTCTCTAGTGTCTCGCGGGGAAGCATGCGCCCCAACCACGCCGCCAGGTGAGGGACGGTCACGGAGTCTCCTGTGGGCGTAGGCGGGGCCGTCGCTGCTGTGCCTACCCGATCGGGGTCGCGGCCCCCTGCCACCATGATGGCTCTGAGGACATCCAGGTGAGTAACCTGGCGATCGCCAAACGTGATCTGCCGATCGCCCGCCTGCCCTCGCAAGGCCTCTTCGAAATGTTTCTCTTGAATGCGGCCTCGACGAAATGCTTCCCGGAAGGCTTCCCCCGAGAGGGTGCCCGATCCGCCGAACAGCTGCTCAGCCCGTTCGACCGCCTCATCGAAACGGAGATGCTCGAATCCCTGCAGGGGGTTTCGGGCGATCACTGACGTCATCGGCCACACCTTGGCGATGGTCTCTCCGGCGAGGCTCACATAAGACCGCAACTCCATTCGTTGTGCGTCGCGATGACGCTGGTCCGAACCATTCGTTGTATGCATGCCGTCCCTCACTTTGTCCCTGTGTCACAGCAAGAACGGGGCCAACCGTCTCCCGCACCACCACAGATGCGGCTGGCTCTGATTTGTTCGGAAGGTCGCGATTCAATATCTGCCTCGCGACGCGGCGGAAGCCGGTCGGCAAGGTCGAGGCGTGCAAGGGTACACGAACGTGCAACCATGCACGTCCGTGCAGAGCGCAACCCGTTGAACAGGGAACGTGGGCCATCAATGCGGGTGCATAGGAGGAGCTACATATGGCCGAGCTTCCGGAGGGTTTCCATGCCGCGTCCTTCGTCTTGTGCGCGGCCGGCTCGTTCGGCTGTCGTCGTGCGGCGCAGTTCGGTGATGATTTGAGGTATGGTGGAGGCGCAGGAATCAACTGTGCCGGTGCAGGGGACACAACCTAAGCTCCGATATCGTGTGCCGGCTCCCCTGTCGAAATATGGGGTCGGCAGCTCAATTCGTTCCTGTTCGAGATATTCCCAGATGTTCAGCTCGGTCCAATCGAGAAGAGGATGCACGCGAATGTGGGAACCGGGCGGAAACTTCGTCTGAAATTGTTCCCAGAGTTCCGGCGGCTGGTCGCGAAAATTCCACTCGCCCTCCTTGCCCCGCAAAGAGAAGTATCGTTCCTTGGCACGCGTGCCCTCCTCGTCCGCTCGAATGCCGAGGATAATGGCCGACCAGCCGTGCTGGGCGATGGTCTGGTTAAGGGCATCGATTTTCATGGCCGTGCAGCACACAACCCGGCCGCGGTCCGGTCCCATGCCGTCGGCCAGCGCCGCCTTGTTCTGGCCCACGATGAGATTCAACCTCCAATCGCGGCATATGCGATCCCGATATTCGATCAGTTCCGGCATTTCGTACCCCGTATCGATGTGCACCAGCGGAAAAGGCACGTGGCCGAAAAATGCCTTGCGGGCCAGCCATAACAGCACCGTCGAATCCTTCCCCATCGACCATAACATCGCCAAGCCGTCAAAATGCTTATAGGCTTCGCGCAAGATATAAACGCTCTGATCTTCAAGCTCTCGCAGGTGTCGCATAACATCCCCCAGGCACTAGATGAATTCCATCCGCGCAGGTTTTCCAGTCGTTAGCCTCACAACCCGCTCGTGGCCGGATCGACTATCAAACCGTCCTTGCAATATGAGGTCCTGTTAACAACGACCACCCCTGGCTTCCTGCGGGAGGGTCACATGCCGGTCAGGGGACGGCAGAGACACTATCCGGCAACGAACGGGTCTGGAACGGATGAGTGGATAGATGCGCTGGTTGTGCGCGGACAGACCTTCCCGCGCACAGGTGTGTGCCTGCGCACCGGGGCGCAGCCGCGCCGTCGCAGTGTGGCGCGGAAGACAGGTGAGAGGAAGGGAATTCCGGAGTGCTAGTATGCCTTGCGGCGCCGATCGAGCATCCAGCGCGTGATTCCCAGGTGCTTTGCCGCCAGGGTTTTGTTGCCGTCGCTTCGTTCGAGGACGGCCTGAATGATGGCATCCTCGAGGTCGCTCAGCGACCGCTCGCCCACCTTGAAAGACAGGCTGACCCTCAGCGGGTCGGCTTCAGCAGGGACCGCCGCAGGCTCAACGGCTCCTGGGAGTGAAGCTGGCGCCACCGCCGCAGTCAGGTCCGCCGGAAAATGAGCTGCATCGAGTGACGGACCATTGCAAAAGATCACCGCCCGTTCGATGAGATTGCCCAGCTCCCGGACGTTCCCGGGGAAGCGATAGGCTTGCAGCAATTGTCTCGCAGACTCAGTCAGTTCGCGAACCGGCTTCTTGAGGGCCAGCGCCGACCGGAGAAGGCAGTGTTCGGCCAGCGGAATGATGTCTTCCGGCCGCGCTCGCAAGGGCGGAACCGTGAGCATGACGACGTTCAGCCGGAAGTAGAGATCTTCTCGAAACTCTCCCTTCGCGACGGCCGCCTTCAGATCGCGGTTCGTCGCCGCCATGAATCGCACATCGACCGGCACGGTATTCATTCCCCCGACCCGTCGCAGCGACCGCTCCTCAATCACCCGCAACAGCTTGGCTTGCAGCGCCAAGGGAAGATCACCGATCTCGTCAAAAAAGACCGTCCCGCCTTCAGCCATCTCGATCAGCCCGCATTTACGGCCTGCGGCGCCCGTGAATGCGCCCTTCTCATGGCCGAAGAGTTCGCTCTCGAAGAGGTCTCGTGGAATCGACGGGCAGTCGACCTCGACGCAGGGCTTGCTGCCACGCGCACTGTTGTAGTGGATCACCCGGCCCATGTACTGCTTGCCGGTTCCCGTTTCCCCTTGCAACAGCACCGTGACGCGGTCGTTGCGCACGAGTTCCTGGACCTGGGCCAGGAAACTTTTGGTGACCGGACTCTTGGCGATCACGCGATCCAACGCGTACCGGGCGGCATCCTGACCGCTATGCAACTGCACCTGACGCTGAAGCGTCAAGAAATCCGTCACTCTGCGTAGTGTGTGGAGCAAATCGTCCATATCAATGGACTTGGCCACGAAATCGAACGCGCCGAGCCGCATGGCTTCCACCGCATCTTTGACGGTTCCCCTGGCCGTCAGCACAATGACCGGCAGAGCGGGCGACATCTGCTTCACGCGGGCAAGCACATCGAGACCGGAGAGGTTCGGCATTACTAAATCCACGATGAGGATATCCGGCTCGAATGAACGCAGCAATCCAAGGGCCTCCTCGCCCGTCTCGGCCGTCTGCACCACATACCCCTGGTCCCGCAGACGTAGTGCAAACGCCTCGCGGACCGACGCCTCATCTTCCAGCAGCAACAAATGCCATGCCATGTCAGGCGCCTCCATATGGACAGTGATCCAACCGCATCAACGGCAGGCCATCACCGAAAAACGCTACGTTCAGCATGCTGCTACGCCTCGTGTTTGAGAGGAAGCCACACATCGACGACTGCTCCCCTCCCCGGAGGGCTCTGGATCACCAGCTGGCCGTGGTGCCGCTCAACCATATCGCGGGTGATGGTCAGCCCGAGCCCGACGCCCTTGGCTTTTCCCTTGGTGAAGAATGGCTCATAGATCCGCTCCAGATCATCCGCCGGTATGCCCTTCCCGGTATCCGCAAATCGCATCAACACCCCGGGAACCCGTCGGGCTTCCGGCACAAGTGTGACATGCAAGTGGCCGCCGCCCGGCATCGCATCGATAGCGTTGAGCACGATGTTCAAGCAGACCTGCAGAATGTGGGCTTTGGAAGCATCGACAGAGGGAAGGTCCGGCGCGACGGAGGTCTTGATCAGGATCTGATTCTTCACGATGTTCGGCCGCAGCAGAGTCAACATATCGTCCAATACCGAAGCGAGGTCGCAGGACGTGATATCAAACGGGCGGGGGCGCAATTGGCCCAAGTGGGACTCCAGGAGTTCATCGATCCGTGCGGCCTCCCGCGCAATCAGCCGGCACCGGTCGCGCGCTTCCTGAGGAAGCGAGGCCTGGTCCGCGAGATGGGTGGCCAGACTGCCCAACCCGATGAGGGGATTCCTCACCTCGTGCAGAATGCCTCCCGCGAGCTGGCCGACCAGTTTCACCTGCTCGGTATGGCGAAGGGCCTCCATCATCTGCTCGCGCTCGCTCAGATCGGTCAGAATCGCCATGAAATACTGGGTCGTCCCGTCGGAGGCCTTGACGGGGTTGACACTCTCCCAGACGAGGAATTCCGATCCGTCTTTCCGCCGATTCACGAACCGTTCGACAAAAGGCTGCCCGGCGCGAATGGAAGCCCACAAACGATCGTAGAATTCCGGCGGATGCTTTCCGGATTTCAGAATCGCCGGGCGCTGCCCCAGAGCCTCCTCTCTCGTCCATCCGGTCATCCGCTCCAGAGCCGGATTCCATTCCAGAATCCGCCCGGTCGTATCGGTCATCATGACGCCGTCCTGTGCGGACAGGAACAGGCGATGATAGAAGTCCATCTGCGTTTCCTCATGCCACCGGCGCTCGAGGACCGTCCCGATGGTGTTGGCCATGGTGCAGAGAAACTCCTGCTCCTGCTGGCTGAACTTGCGCACCCGCTTGGAGTGGGCCGTCATGACCCCGTAGACCCTGTCCTCGACTAGCATGGGCACACACATGCCCGACACGGCTCCATGTTCGGTCAACAACCGCGAAGGCGAGAAGCGCGTCTCGCGGCGTAGGTCGTCCACGACAACCGGAAGACGCTTGGCAATCGCATACCCGGCTTGAGAATGCGTGCCGCCCTCGATGGTCAGTTTTCCGATCAGTTCGCTTTGCAAGCCTGATCCGGCCATGATGTACAGCTGACCATCGTGGGCGCGCGGGACCAGGATTTTGCACAGCTCCACTTCCAGCGCGGCGGCGGTCTCTTTCACCGCCTCATTCATGAGCTCTTGAGCCGACACACCGCTGACGGCGAGCGTGCCAATGCGAGCCAACACCGATTGAAACCGGGCTACGTGGGACGCATCCTGTGCGAGCATGACGCGTTCGGTCACATCCTCCAGCACCATAAGTACGCCCCGCTCACCACGATAGGGCACGACATTGAATCGGCAGACGTAGTAGAGACGCCCGCCGTCCCGGCCTTCGAGCTGGTATTCCACGCTCTTGCGTTCGCCAAGCGGCCGATTGTTCCACGCAATGGCATCGTCGAGGAGCCGTTTGCGCAGGGCATGCTCATGGCCCTCGACCCTCGGAGGCCCGCTCTCGACCAATTCCGCAAATTGAGAATTTTCGAAGATGAGAATGCCTTTGCAGACAAACGATAGTCCTCCCTGGATGCAATCGCTCAGCCAGGCCAGTACTTCGGCCGCGGCGATTTCAGACTGGACTGGCCGGGAACGCGTGGTGCGGCTGCGGCGGGATGACGCCATCAGGTCTCGTCTCTATCGGGTTTGGCGGATGATTTCATTCAGCGCTCACAGTCGCGCACGCGGAAACGGGGCGCCTGCGACATTGAAAATCCGCTGTGCACCCCCTAGCAATCTAGGGGGTGACGAAATGGTCTCGACGCGTCACGGCTACGTCGCTGACGAACATCGCACCGGAATGTTTGTGAAACAACGGGCCAAGCCCCGCCAGGATGGGCTCGATCCGTTCCTCAGGCACAACGGTGAAGACGATCACCTGGCTGCTCGTATCATTGAACAGCAGATGCCCCTCATGGAATCCATGATGGCCTTTGCCCGACACATTGTTGATGATGGTGTACCCGGTCGCGCCGACCCGGTCGAGCAGGCTGGTGACGATTTTCAAATGTTCCCCCTCCACGACAATGCGAATCTCTTTCATCGGATGCAGCGTCAGCATACTCCGTCTCCCTTCCTCTATGGATTCATCCTCTTTTGCTCGGATGCCGTTGCTTCCTGAACAGACCCCACCGTTTCACCATCTTTCTGGTGCAAAAACGGCGCTGATTCGCCAACGAAGCGGGGAGCAGCAGCGGACGACTGCTCCGGCAAGCCGGACACCGGCTGCCAGCCCCGCATGATGTCATAATGATAAAAGGCGCCTTCGCTCGCCTCGCACACGACCAGCAACACCCATTCGTTGTGGAACAACCGCTCCAGTCCCGGATGGGTGGCAATGACGGATTCGACACGGGTTCTCGGCGCTTCAATGATGGTCAACAGCCGCATGGGCTCGTGGTACGGCATTGAGCCGTCGAGCACGGTCTGCGCGGGAAGTCCCAGGCGAAGATCACTATTGGCTCCACTCATGACGCCCACCCGACCGACGATATTGTGATAGACCTTGCTGCCGCTGCCATAGACCTCGTTGTCGACGGTGGAGAAATAATGCTCCATGTTGATCCACTGCGCGACGATGAGAGGCGCGGTCATGATGGCTTCCAGCAGCTTCCCTGAACTGTCCTGCCGGTGATCGTAGGAATGGAGAAAGGCGCGCCCCTGCAAATTCAGCGGCCGGGTGAGTTCACGCCGCCCGACGATGAGCAGGTTGTTCCTCGACAAGCCCCATTCCGGGCGCACCTGAGCCCAGTCCACGCTTCGTCTGGCCGCTTTGGTATGGGGATCCTTTCGCGACCACGTGGCGACGGGTCCCCCTAACGCCAGGCCCCGTTCCTGTGCCGCCTGGGCGCCCGCTTCGCGGAGATCCTCCAGGAGCCGTACCAGGTCTTTCCGATGAGTCGCAGGAATATCTTCCATGTCCACGATCCGGACATCGTTCCGCGTCGTATCATGAAGCCCAGCCAGGAAATGCGTATCGCCGGGGATTCTGATGCCCCGCGTTTCCAATACCTTCCGGACGGCCGCATTATTTGCCATCGACGCGAAGGCACGCGCATTGGGCAGGCCGCTGTTGCCTCCGCACGCGCCGCAATCCAAGGCGGATTCGTAGGGGTTATTGTCCGAGGTGCTCCCATGGGAACAGATCACCACGAGACGCGAAAATCCCGACGTGAATCCCATGAGACGAAGGGCCGCCTCGACGCCGTACGCCTGTTCGGAGACGGAAAAGCCATGCTGGGTGATCCGCTGGAGTCGCGACGACATACCACGCGGCGTGAGGTTGAAATCACGCCGGAATCGCTCGTACAGCGCAGCGACTTCCACAGGGGAGATGCCGAGGATGTGCGCCACGTCCCCGCCCCTTTGTCCTTCCGCATCTTCCATCACGCCGACACGGATCGCATCGATCAGCGCCGGGGTGATGGCGGAACCGAGGGCAGGAAATTCCTGCCGCAACGCCGCACGAATGACCGCGCGCTGCTCCACCGCAACCATCTCCTCCGCCTCTTCTCTCGTGAGCTTATCGATCGTGAGCGTGGTGGCCAGGGGCGGAACCCACAGGCTCTTTAACGAAGACGTGAGACGTTGGTAGGCCAGGGGGCACAGGGTTTTGCCGAAAAACGGCAGACTGAAAAACCATCCCAGTGCTTCCACCATGACATAGGGCGTAATGACGTTTTCTTTCAGATCGTGCAGGAGCGTATGCGCCACGTGGCTGAGCTGGGCAAACAACCGATGTCGACTTGCCGCCGCGCCATGGTAGCTGCGTGGAATCTCCCGGATGTGGTTCTTGGGTTTTAACAACACCGGCGCATGGGTGACCGGATGCTCTTCTCCGAACGCCTGATACTTCACCGGTATGCCGAAGAACCCCGCCACCCCAAAGGTCTCATACCCTCCCAGCTGCTCCAGATGTCTTCGGAACACCTCGGAACGAACGTCGATGCAAAACACCATTTGTGCGAGCGGACGCGCCGATCCGGCTGGTGCAGCCCGATCATCGGTGTCGCGAAGTTGTTTCGTCACGGCCCGCAATTCGTCGACTACGTCGCGCCGGTGCTTGGCTTCGAGGGCTTCCAGCCAACGCTGGCCCTGTTGGCCGGCGGGAAATCCATCCAGCCAGTTCAACACGGTCGCCGCATCCGCCGCCGAGGTCTGACTGATCAGCGCCGGATCAGTGCCGAGCGCCGCGTCCAGAGCAAGCAACCGGCGAGCGTCCCGCTTCATCGCTTCAGTGCCACGCCACTCGGACGTCTGCTCATAGAGACGGCTGCCGACCTGGTTCCATTCATCGAGCGTGGCAGCCTGGTGGGACCGACGCCACTCTTCGGCTTCCCGGATCGCCCATGGTGGGATGGTTCTGGCCGTCAGCTGGCGCCGTAACCAATGGGCATAGGGGGCCTGATCAAGGATGGCGCGAATGGCATCGTACTGTCCCGGCCGATTTAACGCGCGCCTGCAGTGATACTCGACAAATTCGCGCTCGTAAAAGAGCCGGACCGCCAAGTACTTCACGAGGTCGATCGGGTACCGCACCTGCCACGGATGGTGCTGCTCCTCCGCTCTCCATTTGATATATCCTGCCCAGCCAGGCAAGGCGGAGAGGTGCAAGGCGAAGTAGGCTTCCCAGGCAGACTTCGGTATTCCCAGATCCACCAGGCAAGAGAGGACCGCTTCTTCCGGACGCTCACCTAAAGCATCAATCTTTGTAGCCGCATCCTGAATCCCCAGCAGCCCCAAGCCGGCATCGTAACGGGCCAAGCGTTTCCAGGCGCGATAAAACGTCTGCTCCCGGTTGGGCATGACCCAGGACGCTTCGCCTTCGTCCAGAAAGACGCTGCACCACTTGATCATCTGCTCATTGATGTCCGACACGATGCAGGTTCCCAAGGTCTGGTCGCACCAGGCCGAGAGCGTCTCATGGGACAAGAGGTCAAGCGACTCCCAGGGCACCAATGGCTCCGGCTGACGAATCCGCGTCCCGGCCACGGCGGTACCGAGCCAGGCCAGTAGATCATCGAGAGCGGTATCCTCGGCCGCCCCAGAGTCCTGCAGTTTCGCCGGTAAATCGACCAGGCCATGCACCATAGAAACGCGCATCAGCTCCAGATGTGTCAATTCGCGCCCCGCAAAGGTCACGCACCGGTCGCTGGCCAGAGGCGCCAGCACGCAGGACACGTCATTCAGGCCGATGCGGCCTTGCTCGAAGAAACGGCGGTAGATGGCATTCGACAGATAGCCCTTTCCACCCAACAAATGCTCTCCGCGTTTGATGGCCTGGGGGAAAGGCATATCCTCCATTCCATGCAACGGGTTATGGTGCATGAAGGTCCGCATGGGCCAGTACTGGGCAATCGCTTCTCCCGCCAGCTCGACATGCGAGCGCAATTCCATGCGCTGGGCTTCTGTGAAGGCACGTGTTTCAATGGCCATTCAGTGACTCCGACTTCGATTCCATTGCGGGGCATCTCACCGGCGCGATCCCGCGCGGCCGATCATGCGCACCATGTCCTCGATATAGAGGCCGTTCAGGAAGGCGACGTAGGCACGAGTGCGCAAGGACTCCATCCACCCCGGCATGAGTACTTTGATGCCCTTCGCTTTTCCGTAGATCAGCCCCCAGGCTCCGACGATCATGATAGCGGAGACTCCCACCACCGCGTCGAACAGGGCACGATTCCATTCCGCAGCCTGCACGTACGACGCGGCAATGCCGTGAGCGGGATAGAGGAAATGCGTGAAGGCTTCACCGGCCCAGAGATACGTCAAACCGATGAGAGCCAGCGCGCCGAGCATGGTCAGGGAGACATTCCAAGACGCTCCGGCGTGCAGGCGATACAGGCTGAACATGGCCTGCGAGGTCGTCACCCAACCGAAGAACAGGAAAATGACCGTACCTTGCGACTCCTGCAAAGGAATACTCACGACGCCATGCGCCACCAGCAGAATAATCAACGGCAACACCAGCGTCACGGCGAGGCCTGTGGTCCAGGTCATCGGTGAAAAGGCGCGGCTCTCCTCCACCCGGTTGCCAGGAGGCAGTTTGAATTCCGTCCTGGCCTTATGAATCTGCGCGCCGGAGTTGAGAAACAGCGTCGCTTTGAACAGGCCATGGGCGCAGAGATGGAACACTGCCAGCGCGAAGGCCCCTAGTCCACATTCCATGACCATATAGCCCATCTGCCCCATCGTGGAATAGACCAGTGTGCGCTTGACGCTGGACTGGGTCAGCATGGCGCTCGCGCCGATTAACGCCGTCAGGCCGCCGATGACGAACAACAGGTGAAGCGTGGTGGGAGCGAGACCGAACAGCGGCGCCATTCGGTTGACCAGAAATCCCCCCGCGTTTACGATTCCGGCATGCATCAGTGCTGATACGGGCGTGGGCGCTTCGATGGTGCCGATCAACCAGAAGTGGAACGGAAATTGTGCCGACTTGGTCATGACCGACAGAACCAAGAGGAGCGTCGTGACAAGAGGGACGTTCAGTTCGAGCGCGAGACCGGACCAGCTCGTCACCGGTGCCGCCTGCACTCGCGGAAACAGCTCGGTCACGTCCAACGTGCCATACGAACCATAGAGGATGAGCAAGACCAGGGCAAAGGCGGCGTCACCCAGACTTTGCACCCAGAACGTCTTCTGCCCGGCGTCCCTCGCCGCGAGGCTCGCCGGGTTGCACACCAGCAAGGTCGCGAGCAACCACGTCACCAGATGCCAGCAGGCAAACATCCATAACAGATTGCCGCTGCTGACGAGGCTTAATAACCCAAACGTGAGGCTGCCGAGCAGAGCGAAGAAGCGGGTATACCCCGCATCGCCGACCATGTACCGCTCAGAGTACACATGAATGACCAAGCTCACGGAACTGATGAGCACCATCATGACTGCAGCCAACCGATCGACGAGAATGGTATACGACCACGCTCCTGAGGGAGCGCCGGCGAGCGTGAGGCGGATGGGATCCCCATAGGAGACCAGCGCCAGCGTGACCAGCGATGTCAGCGCGGAGGCCCATAACGCTCCTATCCCCAGCCGTGACACTCGTTCGCCCATCTCTCGCCAGAAGAGGGCGATTGATAGCGTGCCGAAGAGTGGCGCCAGAATCGTTACCAATGGAAAGATTGCTTCCATCATAGGTGGCTCTCCAAATGAATCATCATGCTTCCTCTACAGCAAGAACAGGGCCTGATTCAGACGTGCATCAGACTCCGAATGAATCCGGAAAATGCGTGCCTGTAGAGGATGTCCGCTGCAGCCACGGGTGCCTCAACGCTTAAGTATTGTGCGCGGACGCACAGCTGTGCATATGCGCACAATCAGGAAGTTAAGTGCAAGTCAGGCTTACACTGATGTGGGACTCGGCAGCGGGGCATGCTGCGTACCGACGCGCCTTTCCCCCTGCCATTGGTTCCCCAGCTGCGGCGAGGCTTTACACCCCGTCACACGTCCTTCGATTCGGACCGTGGCTTGATGTGATAACCGGCCTATGATAGCGTTTGCAATGCATGCTGTCTGCAGGACAAATTCGCACCAGTGAACGCCGTCGGATTGCACACGTCTTGCGCGGCTGGATGATCCTGTGGCTGCTCGCCTTGCCGTTGTTCCACATCCATCCCGAAACAGACCCACATCATGGGGAGGCCGGTCATGTCCATGCCGCCGCAGTGCATACCGTCTTCTCCGGTGACCTCGAAGGCGAATTCGGCGAACATCAAGAGACGGCCTCTGTAAGACCTCATCCAGGTGAAGGGCCGGCGGTTTCAGCCGAAGGTGCGCATGCCTGGAGTTCCGATCCGGAACTCAACCTGTCTCTACTCAATGACGCCACCGACCGTAAGCTGGCCAAACCGCTACTGACGCATCTCCTGTTTGTCGCCCATCATCTGGTACCCCTCTTTGACCAGCAGGACGGTCCGCACGGTGAGCCATTGTCCTCCACCGTCACCATGCTCTTCACCAGGGATGTGCCGGCCCGTGCTCCGCCCTCCCCGTTCTTCAGCTAAGTATCACCCGTTTTCACCGCAGACATTCTGATCGCACGCACGTCTCCGCGAGGCCTGTTCCGGCTCCCGCCCGACGATCCGTGCGGAATGGAGGAGGTTTCCGATGATGCCTCGTATGGTCCTTTCCCTGCTGATGGCCTGCGTCTTCAGCCAATCGGGCGCCTTGTCCTGGGCTGGAGAAGAACGGCCTCGCGCCTATTCGCTGTCGGACGTTCTGACGTTCGCGGCGCAACACAATCCCGTGCTCGCGGGAGCTGAGGGACTGGTGAAACAAAGCCAGGGGCAACAGATTGCTGCCGGCGCCTATCCGAATCCTTCCATCACCGGGATTGCCGGGCGCGGCGCGATCCGTGACCCCAGTACCGGAACCCACGTCACCGAGCGGACGTTGACCGTGGAACAACCCCTTGAATGGACCGGCAAACGGCAGGCCCGCCAGGAAGCGGCGGATGCCGGCCTCGCCGGCGCGAACGCCGCTCTGGAGGACGCCCGGCTTTCATTGCTCGCTGATGTCAAGATTGCGTTCTATCACCTCCTGTTCGGCCAACGCGATGTCGAACTGTCCGCTCAAAATGTCACGAATGTGGAAGAGGTCTTGCGAACGGTGCAGGCACGCGTGACGGCCGGTGAAGCGACATCTTTCGACAGTCTGAAAGCCGGAGTCGAGGTGCAAAAGGCGAAGAAGGAAGTGGCTCGCGCCAACAACGCGCTGCTGGTGGCCAGGGCACGGCTGAATACCCTCACTGCCGGGACACTCGGCAAGGAGTTTTCCGTGCAAGGCGATTTCGACCGGCCGAAGCAGAGCCTCAATGCAGATGGTCTGACCGCGCAGGCCTTGGAGCAACACCCCGCCGTTCGACGCTTGAGCAAACTGGCGGAGCAGGCCGACCATACGCTGCGTTTTGAGCGAGAGGCCCGCGTTCCCAACGTCAGTGTGATCGGAAGTTACCATCGCGAGGCGGGCGACGAATCTCTCACGGCCGGCCTGGCCGTGCCGCTCCCGCTGTGGTACCGGCGGCAAGGCGAGATTCAGTCCGCATTGGGCGCCAAACACCGTGCCGATGCGGAGCGCCTGCGGGCTCAGCAGGAATTGGAGCAGGCCATCACCCAACATGCCCAGGAAGTGCGGACGGCCCAGGAGCAACTGCAGGTCTTCGAAACGGGGTTGCTGAAACAGGCGGAGCAGACCCTCACCGTGGCACGAACGAGTTTCCGGCACGGCGCAGCCAGTCTTCTGGATGTCCTCGATGCGCAACGGGTGTACCGCCAGACTCAACTCGAATATGCCCAGGTGCGAGCGGATCTCTCCATCGCACTGGCCCGGCTCGAACGCGCGCTGGGAACATCATTATGAACGCCGACCGCAGTGGATGGACTATTGGAGTGCCGCGATGACGAGACGACTGATGACGATCGGCATGGTGCCCGCGCTGCTCTGGCTTCTGTCTGGTTGCAGCGACCAGGGAACGCCGCCACCAAAACCTGCCACGACCGGCGAAGCCCAGACAATTACCGGTAGCAGTAAAGCCATCCACCCGCCGCCGGCAGTCCAGGCTCGCCTTCGAAGCGAACCTGCCGCCCTGCGTGCGGTACCCACACTGATCACAGCTCCCGGTGAGGTGGCCCTCGACCTGAAGCAGGTCGCCAAAATCACGTCCCGCATCGGCGGACAGGTTGAGCGTATCCATGTGCAATTGGGAGATCGAGTCAAGAAAGGCCAGGCGCTGGTCGCCATCGGCAGCCTGCAACTCGATCAGTTGATCGAGGAATATCTCGTCGGAAAGGCCCAAGCCGACGTGGCGGAAAACAGTTTTCGCCGGACCGAGAAACTGCGCGCCGACGACATCGTCACGGAGCGCAAGCTGATCGAAGACAAGGGGCTCTATCTCGAGACGCAGGCGCGTTATCAACACATCCGCGAACGACTGTCGAACATGGGCATCTCGACGGATGACTTGAAACAAGGCCCCCATGAGAAGAGCCATCTTTACACCCTCACCGCTCCGATCGCAGGGACCGTCGTCATCCAGAACGCGGTGCGCGGACAGGGAGTCGGCCCCGGTGATGAATTGTTTGAGATCGTCGATACCAGCCGTGTCTGGGTCTTTGCCAATCTTCCCATCGAGCAGGCCAGGCAATTCAAGGAGGGCGACTCCGGTACCATCACGCCGAAAGGGGGCGAAGCCATCGTCGCGCCGCTCACCTACCTGTCGCCGGTGGCGGACGAGACCACCCGGACTATTCGCGTGCGGTTCGAGGTGGCCAACCTCCAAGGACAGTTGAAACCACGCGAGTATGTCGAAGTGGCACTCGGCTGGTCCGGGGCCCCAGTGATCACCGTTCCCATGACCGCCATCACCACGATCGACAAAACACGCGGCCTGTTTCTCGACACCGCGGATGGCTACACGTTCGTGCCGGTCGACGCAGGCCGCGAAGGCGGCGGGTGGGTGGAAATCCGTCGGGGTGTGAAGGAAGGCGACCGGATCGTGACCGACGGCGTGTTCGATCTGAAAAATGTGCTGCTGAAGGAACACATCGGCTCGGGCGAATGAGGCGCGCATGCAACAGCTGCTGACGTTTTCACTCCGCTATCGATTCTTTACGCTCGTGGCCATCGTCGTCGTGATTGCCTCCGGCCTGTGGTCGTTCGCACATCTGACGATCGATGCCGTCCCCGACCTGACCCCAGTGCAGGTGCAAATTCTCACACGCGCCCCGGCGCTGGGGCCGGTCGAGGTGGAACAATTCGTGACGTTTCCCATCGAAGCCTCCTTGAACGGGTTGCCGGCTCTGCGCGAGCTGCGATCCATTTCGCGGTACGGCCTTTCCGCAGTTACCGCGATCTTCGATGATCGCACCGACATCTATCGAGCCAGGCAGTTCGTTGCCGAACGATTGGCTCAGGCCATGGAACGCATCCCGGCGGAATACGGCCGCCCGGTGATGGGCCCCCTCACGACCGGACTGGGCGAGGTCTATCAATTCACGGTGAAAGGCGAAGGCTTTAGTCCGATGGCCCTGAGAACGCTGCTTCAGTGGGACATCGGCATGAAGTTGCGCGCCGTGCCCGGCGTAGTCGAGGTGAATATATGGGGAGGCGATCCGCAGCAGTTCCACGTCATCGTCGATCCCTCGAAATTGTTGTCATTCAAATTGTCCATGAAGCAGGTGTTCGATGCGTTGCAGCGCAACAACGCCATCGCCGGCGGCGGGTATATCGAACACCAGCGCGAACAACTGTCGATCCGCGGCGAAGCACTGGCAACACAGCTCAGCGATCTGGCCCAGATCGTGGTAGCCCACGGGCCTGGCGGCGTCCCCATTTATATTGCTGACCTGGCCGAAGTGAAAGAAGGATCAGCGCTCAGGATCGGAGCCGCCACGGCCATGGGTGAGGGCGAGACCGTCATCGGCATGGTGCAGATGCTGGCCGGAGAAAATGCGCAGGAGGTGGTCACTCGCGTGAAGGCGCGGGTGCAAGACATTCAGGCGACCCTCCCCGCCGGCGTCACCATCGAACCCTATTATGATCGCACGATCTTCGTCTCGAAGGTCATGCAGACCGTCCGCAACAACCTCCTGGAGGGTGGTCTGCTCGTCATCGCTGTCTTGTTTCTCTTTCTCGGCGACCTCCGCGCAGGGCTCATCGTCGCCTCCGCGATTCCCCTCGCCATGCTGATCGCCTTCATCGGCATGATGCAGGCCGGGCTCTCCGGCAATCTCATGAGCCTGGGTGCGATCGACTTCGGCCTTCTAGTCGATGGCTCCGTCGTGATGATCGACAACATCCTGCGACGACTGGGCGAGAAGCCACCACCAACCAGGGAAGCCCGCTTGAAGGAAGTGCTGGCCGCCGGGCAGGAGGTGTTGCGCCCCATGACGCTGGCCGTGACGATCATCATTCTGGTGTACGTCCCGATCCTCGCGCTGACCGGCATCGAAGGCAAGATGTTCCGCCCGATGGCGGTGACCGTCATCATGGCCTTGACCGGTTCCCTCTTCCTCGCCCTGACGGTCACCCCGTTGCTGTCCTTTTGGTTTTTACGCGCCACTCCCGGCAGCGAAACGACGGCGGTCATACGGGGCGTGAGAAGAGTCTATGCCCCATGGTTGCAGCGGGCCGTGGCCCGCCCAATCTGGCCCGTGTCGATTGCGGTGGGGCTTTTTGCCGTCAGCCTCGTGGCCGGAAGCAGGTTAGGAATCGAATTTGTCCCGCGTTTGGAAGAGGGGGACCTCGCGGTGCAGGTATGGCGGCTCCCGAGCATCTCGTTGAGCGAATCGGTCACCACCGCGTTGGATATCGAACGGGTCCTGAGGCGTTTTCCTGAAGTCACGCGGGTCGTCACGCGCACCGGCAGCCCTGAAGTGGCCACGGACGTCATGGGCGTTGAGATGTCCGATGTCTTCGTCATCCTGAAACCCCAGCGCGATTGGGTCACGGCACACAGCCGCAACGAATTGATCGAGGCGATGAAACGACAGATCACGGACCAGGTACCGGGGGTCGGACTTGGATTCACCCAACCGATTGAAATGCGCTTCAATGAATTGATTGCCGGCGTGCGTTCGGACCTGGCGGTCAAAATCTTCGGTCCCGATCTCGACATCTTGAAGCAGCAGGCTGAACGGGCGGCGCGGGCGCTTCAACATGTACCGGGAGCGGCTGATGTCAAAGTGGAGCAGGTCGCCGGCTTACCCTTACTGCGCGTCGTTGTCGATCGCGCTGAGATCGCCCGTTACGGGCTCACGGCTGAAGAGGTGCTCACGCTTGTTCAATCGGCCCGGGTCGGAACGATTGTCGGGACAGTCGTGCAGGGTTCCCGGAGGTTCGAATTAGTGGTGCGATTGGCGGACCGGGTCTCGCGTGATCCTGGTTCATTGGGCAGTCTGCTCATACCGACCATGCATGGAGAACTGGTTCCGCTCTCACGCGTGACCAGCATCCTCATCGATTCAGGTCCGGCACAGGTGAGCCGGGAGCATGTACAGCGGCGGATTGTGGTCGAGACCAACATTCGCGGACGCGATCTCGGCGGATTTGTATCGGAGGCTCAACAGGCCGTGGCCCAGGCAGTCACGCTGCCACCAGGGTATGAGTTGATCTGGGGAGGACAATACGAACACTTGCAGGAGGCGGGCAAGCGTCTGGCCATGGTCGTGCCGGTCACACTGATGCTGATTCTCGGCATGCTATCTGTCATCTTCGGCACGCTACGCCCAGCCCTCCTCATTTTCCTGAATGTCCCACTCGCCTTGTCAGGCGGCATCCTGGCGCTGTGGCTGCGGGGATTGCCGCTCAGCATCTCAGCCATTATCGGGTTCATCGCCCTGTTCGGCATTGCCGTCCTCAATGCGGTCGTCCTGGTCAGCCACATCCGCCAGCTGGAGGCGGAAGGGGTTTCCACTCGGGAAGCGGTCCTGCACGGAGCGATGGATCGTTTGCGGCCCGTGTTGATGACGGCCCTGGTGGCAAGCCTGGGCTTTCTGCCCATGGCCTTGGCCACCAGTATGGGAGCCGAAGTCCAACGGCCGCTAGCCACCGTGGTGATCGGGGGATTGCTGACATCGACAGCCCTGACTCTGCTGGTGATTCCTGCGCTGTACTCGCGCCTGGTCCCGCAGGCTGCGTCCCGGCCCCATCCGGCAGCTGTACAGGCGGACGATAGCGCCATTCAGGTGTAACCCCCCGTGGCATCACGAGAAATCGACCACCAGCCGCACGTGATACGGCGCCGCTTCCGACTCTTTTCTGGACAGACTTTCATCCCGGCGGTAAGCTTTCCTCTACGAGGCGAAGTGTCTGCACGCAAGCCAGGGGCCTGCGCAGCCGCTCAAGCGAATTCATAACCGGCCCATTTTCCCGAGGAGTAGTGTATGGCGACCATCATGGTGATCGACGACGAACCTTCCATCCGCGGCCTCCTGCGCGAGGTCCTGGAACGATCAGGACACAAGGTTGTCGAAGCCAAGGATGGGCGTGAAGCGTTGGATCTCTACCAGAAGCATAAGGCCGATCTGCTCATCATGGACTTGTTGATGCCGGAAGTGGATGGATTGGAAGCCACGTTGCAGCTCACCCGCGAATATATGGACACGAAAATCATTGCCATGACCGGCGCTCAGGGGGATCGGAATTTTCTCGATATCGCCCGGCTCTTCGGCGCGCACCGGACTTTCGAAAAGCCCTTCGACTTGAAGGAAATGCTGAACGCCGTGGAAGCGGAGCTGGCGCAGAAATAACCTCGCACCGGCCAATCCGCCGGCTCACCTGACGCACTCGTCACTCCCGGGAAAAACTACTGGAATCACCGCCGCTGCTTCTGCAAGAATTCACCGTGCAGCAGACCCCCACAGCCAGGTTCTCGTGTTTCTAACCCCCACTCGCGCATGGCGTCTCTGGTGTGCCTGGAGCATGCTGATTGTGCTCGTGGGCATCCTGCCTCTCCATAACTTCGTCGGCCATGCGCATTGGCAATATATTCGTTGGGTGCCGACGCCGGATCAATTGAGTTCCCCGGCGATCCTGCTGGATCTTGCCTTCGATGCGGTCGCCAATATCCTGCTCTTCGTTCCCTTCGGCCTGCTCTACGCGCTTCGCGGCCTGGAAGGCAAACCTCTTTCTCCGCGCCATCTGTTGTTGATGGCCTTTGCGCTGTCCTTCAGCATCGAGTACTACCAGGTCTATTGTCATAACCGCAGCACGTCGCTGCTCGACCTGCTGGACAATGTCTTGGGCGCATACCTGGGGATGAAAGCGGGGGAAGTGTATATCAGAAAGAATGCGTCAGCAGTGGTCGAACCGGCCGCATAAGATTATTGCCAGCCTGTCGGGTCATAGCCCCGGTCTCGTAAGCACCGATCGACATAATTCGTAAACGCCGCGCCGGGCGGAGACCGTTTGAACAGTCCTCGCAAAAACCCCGCGGTAGCGCCGCTGGCTGCGCCGACCATTGCACCCCGTCCCGGGTGTCCGAGAATGGCTCCGCCCACCGCTCCGGCCGCAGAACCGACAGCGCCGCCTCCCACTGTCCCCGTCGCGACCTGGGCCGTCTTGCCTTCACTGGAAGACGCCCCGGCCTCCTTCGCCAGCGCCATGCAATCCTGGATATCAGCCTGCGCAGCATCGGCCCCGACTTGCTGGTAGTGAGCATTGGGATACAGAATGGGTTTGGGGGCAGCGCAGCCGGAAAGCACGAGACCTAGAACAGAGAGACAAGCGATTTGCCTCATGACACAGACCTCCGGTGCGCTGAATGTTTGAAGGGAACGGCAGGCCGGCCCGGCGATGGTACGGCATAAATTAGATCCGGCCGCCCAAGTCCTTGCGCTGCAGCGTACGCATCATGACGGAATCGTTGTACGCCACCTCACTGAGCGCATCCATGATATGCAGCCCTTTGGCAGCGACCAACTCTTTGGCCTTGGCATAGTTCTTCGCACTGAACCGCGCGACCGCAGGCTGGCCGTTCACAATCTGGCAGGCCAGGACTTCACCGCCGGCGACATCCATCGTTCCCCCTTCTTCAACCAGCTTTTTCGCCTGCGGCACCGTAATCTGATGCAATTGGGCAAATTCCTCCAGCCCGCCGGTTTCCACGAGACGCCCATCGGGCATAATGCACAACCGTTTGAAATGGGGAGACCAGTCTTTCCTGAAATCGATGAACTTGATGTCGCCACCTTTGGCCACGGCGCGATCCAGCGTACGGTAATCGAGGCCAAGATTTTTCTGGGCAAGTTTGGTTTTTAATTCCTCCGGCAGTGTCCGGTAAAAGATCTCTCCGGCGGCATCGATCAAGGAGACGGCGCGCGCCCTGGCCCATTGCTCCGCTTCGGCGAACTGCATGAGATCCAGCACCCAGGTCTGCTTGGGAGAAGCCCCCGCCGGATCCACCCGGCAGGCAAAGAGCCCCCGTGTGAGCAGGCCCCCCACTTGGGGATACACGTATACGCCCCCGTCTGTCAGGAGCTGCAGCATCTGCTCCAACGGCACATCGTAACTTTCCGCCAGGATCTTCGCATGCGCCGCCAGATCTTCCGGCAAGGTCATGGCGCACACCGTGACGTTTCCCGGCGCATCGAATTCCGAGTAATCCTCGATCACGTTGTACAGAATCGGCGGCTTTGGCTTCTCGATCTTCTTCTTGATCTTGAACATAATGAATTCGTTCCTCGTCGTTCGTCTTTCGTTCACACTACGTGCGGTAAATTACTGCGGTGCAATCACCCGCGCTGGAGGTGGTAGTAGGCAGGCAAGGTCAGCAGCCGCCCGTCGTCCACCGGTCCACCAATGGTAAAGTGATAGAGTGATTGCAGCGTCAAGTCCTTGATGCCGACGATCTCGTGCACCGGATCATCAAAATAACAGCCGATGCCCGTCCCTCGCACGCCGGCTGCTTCTGCCTCGAGATACAATACCTGCCCGACCAGCCCCGCTTCCCAGAAAAGGCGTGGATACCACCAAGCCCCGCCCTGCCGCAAGCGCCCCTCAAATTCGGCCAACATGCCGAGTGAAAACGCGCTGTCACCGGCGATGCCTTGATGACAACTGACTTGGGCAGCCAGGCGTTGCGCATTGCCTTGCAGCAGCCAGTACAGCGGAAGATCTGTCGGACACCCAGGCACCGGGGTCCACTCCAATTCAGGATTCATCGCCTGCTGCAGAAGCGGCAGCTTCTTCGCATCCCGCGCCATCACATAGAGGCCCGGCGTCAGGCCCTCCACCCGGTGCACGAACAACAGGAGATGAATCGCCGGGTCCCAGGGCAAGAGATCCCACGGCATGGGCCGGGCCAGTTGCGGTTGGCTGGCGTGAGGTATCAGCCGAAGGAGAATCTGAAAAAACGTAGCGCTGGAAATTGCCGTGCGGCCATCGAACGACACGGCGCTGCGACGCTGTCTGATGATGGTCGCGGCGCCGCGCGTGGCTTGTGGGTTGTGACGTGGTTCCGAATGCACGGGCGGATCAACGGGGAGAGACACCACCAGGCGCTCTTCACCTGTTTTCCATGAGGCCTCCGCCGCTTCGTCGATCGCTTCCCAATGCACGCCATGCTCGCGACTCAATAGGTTCGCATGGCCATGCCATGGTCCCGGCGCCAGATCCTTCACCACCGTTTGATCCACACCCAACGGCAGGTTTTGAACATCGTGCTTCATGTTGGGTGAAGGCCAGATCACGGCAAGACAGTCGGGATACTCCGGTTCGGCCTCACCAAAATCCTCCTGGCGATGGGTGCCCAACAGCCGCGCGACCTGATTTTGTTCCACCCCGTCCAGGAGCACCATCCTCCACCCAAGCGTCGCCGCGGCGATACGCGCGGATCCAAGGGCGTGCCCCACGTCGTGATTGCAATAGCGAAAGGCCCGCTCTCCATACTTCCAGGCTTCGCGCCAATGGACGGAACTGAGGCCGAACAAAAATGCGCCGTCCGGAAAGGGCTCGAGCAGCTGTGTGATCTTCCCGGACGGAAAGCCCGCGCGGAACTCCAAGCCATGTTCCTTGGCTGCATAGTGATAGAGGCCGGGCGGCAGATCCAAGCCATCGATTGGCGGAACGATCACATAGCCTTCGGTCGGATGCAGATTGCCGGACGAAGGATTGCTGCGAAGGGCCCACTCCGACTCCCCTGCTCGCTTCCAGGCCGACAGCCCGAGCGCCAGTTCAAAAAACCGTGAGATCGTCTTGATGGTCAATGGCCGGGAGGCCACTGCGCCTGGTTGATAGAGAGCATCGTAAGAGGGCGACTGCGGATCGTCATCCGGGCTCAGCAACGGTAAACGGATCAGTTGCGCACCCTCAAACCGCCGAAACGGATTGGGTTGGTTCGCCCAATCCAGAAATCCCAACGATCGCGCGTATTGATTGAAATGATGCTTGGTTCGAATGTGATAGGCGATCACGCGGTCGATTGGATCTGTCGAAGTAGTCCCGGCAGACGCGCCGGAAGACGGTTGGTCGAGAGTCATGCGCGCAGTCTAACGAGGCGGAGGAAGGAAAGTAAACGCACTGTCTGTTCAGCCCAGGAGTCTCGCGATTCCGAAGGCCGCCGCTGCCGCGAGTCCTCCGACGAACACCGTTTGGACTCCGCCACGCCAGGGCGGCACACCGGTCAATCCACTTTTCACGTATCCGAAAACAAACAAGGCCACGGGCGTCACGGCAATCGACCACCACAGCGCCGTCGCAATCTCGTGGAACACCATGTAGGGCAACAACGGAATCAATCCCCCGATCACATACGAGAGCGCAATCGTCCAGGCGCTCGACCTGGCACGCGCCGGATCCGGTTCTTCCAATCCCAACTCAAACCGCATCATGAAGTCGACCCACCGGCGGGGGTTGGCTCGAAGGGAGGCGATCAGCGGAGCAATGTGTTCATCGCGCAACCCGTAGCCACGAAAAATCTCGGCCACCTCCTCGGCCTCCGTTTCGGGAATATGCTCAGTCTCTCGCACTTCTCGCTTGCGTTCAGCAGCGTAATGCTCAAGATCGGTCTTGGCCGCGAGATATCCGCCCAGCCCCATCGCGATCGAGCCGGCGGCGATTTCCGCCAATCCCGCCGTAACTACTAAAGCGGACGAAGCCACCGCACCCGACAATCCGGCGGCCAGGGCAAAGGGGACCGTCAACCCGTCGGCCATGCCGATGACGATATCGCGCACCGTCGCCGTGGCCGTGAAATGTTTTTCACTATGTGGAGTCGCCGGCATAGGGATACTCCTTCCGAACGCGAGCAAACAGATGACCTATCTGCATCGGATCTTGTCTGGCTGGTTAGGGTGCTTGTGTACGCGTCTTGGCAGCGCTGGTCAAGCGAAGGGATCAGAGAACGTATCAGTCACCCATCAAAAACGGATGTACGAGGGCGTTGGAGCAGCAACCGATGGTGTCGTGATCGAGGTGAAGAGAAAGAGTTACGTGGCGTGGGATGTCGCCGGCGACGCCTTCGGAAAGATGGCGTTGCCGGCGGATTGTTCGATACTGAGCTGAAGACTAGGCTGCCATTGCGACAGGGCTGAACAGTTTCACCGTGTCCTGCAATTGATCGAGCGCCTCGTTGAGCAGGGCCGGCCGCTCGCTGACGTTAAACCGGGTGGACTGCAACGCGGACGCATGAAACGAGACCTCTGGAGGGGCAACGGCCGGATGCAATTCGTTATGATCGGCCACCACCCCGGCAAGGTGGACGATGGAGGCGTGCATGGCATAGTCACCCGCATCGTCGGGGCATAACTGGTGACGGATCGCCTGCTCGATTTGAACAGGCATACCCCAGGAATGAATGAGCTCCGCGCCGACTTCCGTGAAATCACATCCGAAATTCGATTGCTCGACTTCCGCCAGCGGTTCGCCCAAATTACCGGCTTCGATCAATGCCGATTGCGCCCGTTCGGGAATTGTCTGGTACAGCACCAGGTGCCCGATGTCGCGAAGCAGACCTTCGATGAAAAACCGCTCGCTGTCTTCGATCCCGCAGGCTTTGGCAATCTTGCCCGCCATCAATGCGCAGAGCACGCTTTTCCGCCAATAAGCGGAGAGATCCATGATCTGGACGGTCATGCCACTGAAGCTGCGGCCGACCGTCGTCGCGGTGACAAGATCGCGAACCGCCTGCATGCCAAGCAAATTGACGGCCCGGGTTACCGTATCAACTTGTTTCGGAAAGCCGTAGAGAGGACTGTTGACGATCTTCAGCACGCGGGCGGAAATGGCCGGGTCCATCTTGAGGACTTTCGCCAGGTCGTCCATGGTGGACTGAGGATTATCGACCACATCGCGGACACGAAAATAGATTTCCGGCAGGGTGAAGACGTTTGAACAGGACTGAACCAATTCTTGCGCCGATGCCATGATGGACGATCCTCCTTGCAGCGCGCGTTGCGTGCGACCGTTGCGAAGCCCCTGGCTATCTGTATCGGTTCCGGACTGACGTTTCTAAAGCCGGGCCTCGGATCTGAGAATAGACCCAGCCTCAGGCCGCCTGCTTCCGGATCTTCGCTGCCCAAACCTGCAGCATGACTGTCAGGTCTTCCATGCGTACCGGTTTCGACAGGTAGTCGTCCATGCCGGCCGCCAGGCAGGCCTCGCGGTCTCCCTGGGTCGCATGCGCCGTCAACGCGATGATCGTGGGGCCTCGCCCATTGGGCCATGCGGCGCTCCGGCGGCGTATTTCTGCGGTGGCGCCATACCCGTCCAACTCCGGCATCTGGCAATCCATCAACACAATGTCATAGGCCATAGCCGCCAGCATGTCGAGAGCCTCTCGGCCGTTTTCCACCACGTCCGCGCGGTATCCGCAAAACTCCAACATTCCCAGAATGACCTCCCGATTGACCGGATCATCTTCGGCCAACAGAATACTCAAGGGTGAAACGGGGCCCGATTCGCTGGCCAGGGGCGGGCCCGCCATCGCTTCCCTCTGCGCGACCGAAGCACCGGAGTCGACCGGCTTCCCGCCGGCGGCAAACCGGACGGAGAACCCGAACGTGGAGCCTTTTCCGAGTTCGCTCCGGACCCACACACGCCCCCCCATCATCTTGGCAATTTCATTGACGATGGCCAAACCCAAGCCGGTGCCGCCGAAACGTCGTGTCATAGAGGAATCCGCCTGATCGAATGGATCGAATATGCGTGTTTGCGCCTCCTGCGCGATGCCGATCCCGGTATCGATCACCTCGAACATTACCTCCATCCCATCCGACACCGGCGCGGCCGGCCACACGTGAATGACGACCTCTCCCCGCTCCGTAAACTTCACCGCATTGCCGACCAGGTTGATGAGCATCTGCCGTAACCGACCGGCATCGCCGTGCACCATGCTTGGAAGCTCATCGTGTATCACGCAGCGGAGCCCGATGTGCTTGCGGGTAGCGGACTCCTTCAGCAATGTGACGATGCCTTGCACCGCACTCGGCAGATTGAAATCGTCCGGGAGCAATTCGAACTTGCCGGCTTCGATACGTGAAAAGTCGAGAATGTCGTTGATGACCGACAGCAGCGAGCGGCCCGACTGCATGATCGTCTCCGTAAAGTGTTGCTGCTGACTCGTCAGTGAGGTAGTGAGCAGCAATTCCGTCATACCAAGAATGCCATTCATCGGTGTACGAATTTCATGGCTCATACGCGCCAGAAACTGTGATTTCGCACGATTGGCATGGTCTGCCGCCTCTTTCGCACATTGTAGTTCCCCGACAAGGCGCTCCAGTTGCGCATTGCGATCTGACAGCTCGGCCGTCCGCAAGGCCACATCTCGCTCTAATCGGGTGTTCGCCTCCTGCAACTCCCGGGTGCGCGCCTCAACCAAGGCAGACAAATCATCGACTTGGAGACGAACGCGACGCGCAAGTTCCCATTTCCGCGTGAGCGATGTCGCCAACTGCTCAACCTCCACTGGGTCAAATGGCTTGCGGAGAATCAACAGACGATCGGTCTTTCCCAGCCGTTTGGCGATCTCCTCCCACGGATGATCCGCAAAGGCCGTGCAGATCACGACCTGGATCTCCGGATCGGCCTCCCAAATATGCTCGATCGTCTCCAGGCCGTCCCACCCCGGCGGCATGCGCATATCGACGACCGCCAACGCATAGGGGTGCCCCTCGCTTCGTGCGCGCAGAATCTGGCCATACCCTTGCCGCCCTTGCTGTGCGAAATCCACTTCAAACCGTTCAGGTTGTCCGCTGACGGCAGCGGCCCCGAACAGAGACGAACGCAACAGGTGGAGATCCGTATTCATGGCAGGCGGAATAAGGATCTTTCGGAAATCATCGTGAATCGACGGGTTGTCGTCGATCACGATAATCCGCCGATTCGGGGGAGTGTCTTTCATGCTGCTTGTCACCGAACACCTCCGTTCGCGGCTGGGCGACGCCGCATCCGCCTGCAACCCACACACGCATGCGCGGCATGCCGCATCCCTTCCGTGCCGGAGCGGACACAAGGGAAATGAGGCCGCACCAATCGGGTCATGCCGCCACCTCCAGTGCCTGGATGGGCAGATCCAACGTGAACGTGGCTCCAAGGCCCTCTCCAGGGCTGGACGCGCGTAACGACCCACCCAACTTTTTCGCGGCCAGCGCCGCGCTATGGAGACCGATGCCATGGCCTTCCTTGCGCGTCGTAAACCCTTGCGTAAACAGGCGAGGCAGGTTCGCCGGGGCGATGCCGACGCCGGTATCGATGACCTCGAAGCGCACATACCCCGGACGATCGGCGGCCGTTCCCAACCGGAGCAGCAAACGGTGCGGGTGTATGCCCGGCGCAGCCTCGATCATGGCGTTCTTAGCGTTGGTCACGAGATTGACCAGAATCTGCAAAACTTGATGTTGATCCGTCATCCCAGGAGGCAGCTGCGCATATTCTTGCACGATTGCGATACCAGCTTTTTCCAGGGCCACCCGATTGATCTCAAGCGCCTGGTCGAACACATCCGCAAACAGCACCGGCTCCAGGACCATCTCGCCCGGACGCGCAAGATCCACCTGCCGAGTCACGACGTGGCGGATATGGTCGATGTATTTGCCCAGAGCGCTCAATTCTTTCTCCACGACCGCCGAATTCTGGACGACCGCTTCTGCCACCATCGTGAGATACGAGGGAATCTGCTGGCCTTTGGGATCATGGGTGAGAAACTCGGCCATGTCGCCGCGATGCTCCCGCAGTAGTGCAGCCAGCAGCGCCACATCGTGAACGGGTGATTGCCTGAGCGTCTTCCCGACGACCTCCACGGAAACATTGACGCTGTTCAACACGTTCCCGACATTGTGCAGTACCGTCGACGCCACATCGGCCATTCCGACCCGGCGAGACGTTTCCATGAGTTTCTTGCTCAACAGTTCGCGTTCCATCTGAATTTTCTGCCGTTCCTGGATTTCGTGCTGCAAGGTCGCATTCGTCACTTCCAACTCGTCGTTTTGCCGCATCACCTGCGTTCTCGACGATTCCAATTCGCCGATGGCTCGTCGCAGTTGATCGTTGGCTTGCTCCAATTCAGTGATGTCGCTGAACGACGCCATGCATCCGCGCAACTCACCCTGCTCGCCCAGAATCGCCGCGGCATGGACCACAAACCGCTTGATCTCCCCGTTCGGGAGGACGCAGCTCATCTTCTTTTCGGCTCGCCCAGCGTTCGACTTGAGAACCTGGCTCCACGGAAGCGACGGTTCTTCGACGGCCCCCCAGGACAGGCTGGAGAGCGAGTGTCCGATTAGCGAGTCGGTCTCGCAGCCGACACGAACGGCAAACGATACATTGGCAAGGACGATGGTGCCATCCAGATCAAGCATGACGACACCTTCGGCCAAGGTGTCGAGCGCAGCCTTCACCCTCGGAGGCACCACCTTCGACGGGTCCAGATGGCGAAGGACCCGCTTCATCAACAGCCAGTAGGCGGGAAAGCCCGCCACGGCGACAAAGAGCACGAATCGGACCCAGGTCTCCGACAACCATCCCCACGAGGCCCAGCGGTTCGTGTTCGGCACACCACGAAACGAGACATGCAGTACGCCCCACAGGCCTGTACCTTGATAAATCGGCACGCGAATGCGGGTCGGCGTAGACGATTGATGTCCCCCCTTCCCCTCGTTCTCATGCATGACACCCGCCTGCGCCAACGTCTTCCCTTCGCTGGTGACCAACGCCGCGCCTTCGACATCGGCGCTTCGTTCCACCAGCGCCCGCAATGCGAAGTCGATCGTCTCGATGTCGCCCTGTTGGACCAACAACGAATATTGCACAGCCAGGGTTTCGCTCAGGGATTTTCGTTGGTGAAAGAGCTGCTGTTGCTCGTTGGGAATCAATCCCATGAGGGCGTCGCCCGCCAGCATGATACTGACAGTGAGGCTGACGAGCCCGATGCTCAGGAGAATGAGCGGTGAAAAGCGTCGCATCGTCGCGTATCAGGCTTCGCCCGAGCCGGGAAGCCGTCCCTCTTTCCCATCGAATATCTTGTGCAGCCCTCGGTACTCGACCTGCTCCGCGCGCGCCGCATTTTCCTGCAGGCTTTTGCGTTTCGTTCGCTCACTGCGATGCGACGCAAGCACCGGCAGGGGATCGATGGTCTGCCAAGCCGGGAGGGTCCCAAAGAGGCTCGCCAGCAGCACCGTGCTCCGCAAGGCCCAGGCGACGAACCCGACGGACAGCGTCACGCCGGTAGCGGCTGCGATTCTGGTGACGTGCACCTGCTCCGCGACATCGGTTGCAACCGCTTCTTCCAATTCCTCGATCACCGCATCCAACTTGGCAAACAGCAGTTCGCTCAGCACGGCCGGCGAAAGTGGTTTCTCCCGCTCCTCGATATGGGTGTCTTCTACGGAAAACGCGAGGAACGCCGTCGGAGGCTGATCGACAGGTCTCCCCTCAGAATTCTCACGTTGCGTGACGGCTGCATTCGCCCGCATTTCTTCCGGTCTGAATGCCCCGCTCCCGGAAGGCTGCTGCGCGGAACGAACGCCGGACTCTCCGAACGATACCCGCGCGTCAGGCGCAACCAGTTTCACTACAAGGGCTGTCGTTTCCGATATGGTCGGCGCGGCAGCCGGAGTCGGCGTGGAAACGGCCGGCGGGACGGTTGGTACGAGAGAGGGCGGCAGCGCCGCAGGTGGGCTGCTCTCGTGCACGTCCGTCACCGTCACGTGAACGCTTTGTGTGGCGGTTGCGCCCTGACTATCGGTGACACGGACCTCCACCACATACACGTTGTCTCCGTCGGCATCGGTCGGCAATTCGAAGTCCGGCGGTACTGAAAATTCGAGCGCACCGGTCGCGGCATCGATCGTAAAGCGGGCCTGGTCGATCCCTCCACTGACGCTATACGTCAACGTCTGAGCCGGTAGATCGGCATCGACCGCACCCACGATTGTGACGGCGCTGACGTGTTCCGCCACGTTGATGGCGGCCATGGCCCCGCCGCCGTTGCTGACGATCGTCGGCGCATCGTTGACAGACGTGATCGTCAGGGTCACGCTGGTAGCTCCCAACAACCCGCCCGCTCCATCACTGACCGTAAACGTAAAGGTGTCGGCGGTGCTTTCGGACCCCTCGTGGACATACACGAGACGATTGGCTGCGATATCGGCCTGGGTAAACGTCGTTGCAGAAATACCGGGTGCCGTTGTCAGCTCCAATCGGCCATACGTCGGCCCTGTGCCGATCGAGTAGGTCAACTGAGCGGCACTGTTGTCCACATCGGTGACGGCCAACTCAGTGGCTGTGATGGTATCGGTTCCTCCCTCTGCTGTCGTGGTCCCTGTATTGGCGGAGAGGGTCGGCGCATCGTTGACGGGCGTGACATCAAACGTGATGGTGTTGGGGGCGATATCGTAGGTGCCGTTGCTATCCCGCACGGAGAAGGCCAGGCTGGCGTAGCCCGGGCCGGTGGCGTCGGCCGCCGGGGTGAAGACCAGGTTCCCGGCGGTGATGTCCGCGACGGCAATCACCTGCCCGGCCGTGACGGCGCCCCCAGCGAGCGTCAGGGTGCCGGCACTCG